>JALSJT010000001.1 GCA_026989175.1 Thiomicrorhabdus sp.
CCGTCTTTATAAGCTCGGATTTTATCAATATCAATGTCAGGTTCTTGAAAGGTAATGCCATGCGCGGACATTTCGCGGGTTTCATCCAACACCACGGACATGTGCAATAACGCTTTTGAAGGGATACACCCGACATTTAAGCACACACCACCAATACTGCTGTAACGCTCAACCATCACCACTTTTTTTCCTAAATCCGCAGCACGAAATGCCGCGGTATAACCACCCGGCCCCGAGCCTAATACCAGTACTTCACACTGAATATCAGCCTCAGGTAAACTCGATGCGGCAACCGCAACGGGGGCTGGCTGATCTGCTTCGACGGGTTTTTCACTATTTTTTACCGATTCTGCCACATTATTTGCAATGGTTTCCGCACTGGCAATTTCCATTGTGCCAATAATCGAACCTTCCGCCACCTTATCGCCGACTTCGGCTGAGAAAGAGACGATCTTTCCCGCAAAAGGGGCTGGAATTTCCATCGTCGCTTTATCGGACTCTAATGTCAGTAAAGAGTCGTCTTGAGCCATTTCTTCACCAACCGATACAAGCACTTCAATTACTTCAACTTCGGCAAAATCCCCAATATCAGGGACAACAATATCTACAATTTTTGTCATATCTATCTACTTCCTACAAAATCAACTGACGCAAATCAGATAAGTATTTGCCTACGGCTGTGGTAAAACGAACGCCCTCTGCACCATCTAATGCGCGGTGATCGTAAGAAACACTGAAAGGCATAATTAAACGAGGAATAAACTCTGAGCCATTCCAAACAGGCTGCATCTTCGCTTTAGAAAGCCCCATAATCGCGACTTCTGGCGCGTTCACGATTGGGGTGAACTGAGTCCCACCAATACCGCCTAAACTTGAAATGGTAAAGGTGCCACCCGACATATCGGCTGCCGATAACTTCCCTTCACGTGCTTTGCCTGAAATTTCCATCAAATCACGAGAGAGTTCATAAATGCCTTTTTTATCGACATCCTTCACCACAGGAACCATCAAACCATTTGGGGTATCAACCGCAATACCCAAATTGTAGTACTGCTTTTTAATAATCGATTGGCCGTCTGGCGACAACGAGGCATTGACACTTGGGAAGTCTTGCAGTGCTTTCACAACGGCTTTCATCACAAAGACCAGTGGCGTGAGCTTAATGCCCTGTTTTTCGGCAATGGCTTTTTGTTCTTTACGGAACTGATCCATCTCGGTAATGTCACACTCATCAAACTGAGTAACATGCGGCACATTCAGCCAACTGGCGTGTAAGAATTTACCTGAAATTTTCTTAATACGACCCAACTCTTCGGTGGTGGTTTCACCAAACTTACTGAAATCAACGGTGGCGATTGGAGGAATTCCTGCCCCCCCTGTCGCACCCGTGGAAGGGCTGCCTTGCATGACCGACTTAATCAAGCCTTCCACATCCGACTGCTGAACACGCCCTTTTGGCCCTGTTCCCGAAACTTTCGTTAACTCAACCCCTAATTTACGCGCAAAGGCACGTACCGATGGTGAGGCGTGTGAGGTCGCACCCATTGATTGGGCATTCACGGGTTTTGAGTTCGCTGGCGCTTGATTGACCGTTGGTTCAGCAACCTTAGGCACTTCTGTTTTTGCCGCTTCTGCTTTTACCGCTTCTTTGGGTGCTTCAACAGCCACTTCGGGCGTTTTATCAGAAGCCGAATTTTCTTCAGTCTCAATTTCAAAGACATAATCGCCTTCTGCCACATCATCCCCGACAGAAACGGCTATTTTAGTGATTTTTCCTGCCACAGGGGAAGGAATCTCCATGGTTGCCTTATCGGATTCTAAGGTTAAAAGAGAGTCATCAACTGCAACGATATCACCCTCTGAAACCAACACTTCAATGACTTCAACCGAGTCAAAATCACCAATATCAGGAATATTAATTTGCTGTGTTGCCATACTGTATTTTTCCTAGAAAAATCTCCCCTCCCCTTTAATTAGATAAGGGGGGGGGAGAAAATTTATCAAATTATAAGAGACCTTTACAAACAAAAAGCCACCATAATGTGCTGGGAGGCTGTCCGAGAATGACAAATCGTGACGAGAGAAAACCATTAAACCACATTCGTAGGGGCAATCCCTTGTGGTTGCCCTATTTGATCGAATCCATTTAACTGGGTACCCACAAGGGGCACCCCTACTCTCGTTACGATTCTAGTTCTCCGACAGCCTCCTAGGTGGGTTTTTCGTCATTTTAAACGTGTAAAGGGTACGCTTTTTCGCTATCAATGCCGTACTTAGTAATCGCTTCAGCCACCACTTCAGGCTTGATTTCCCCCGCATCGGCTAACGCTTTAAGCGCTTCCACCACCACATAATGGCTGTTCACCTCAAAAAAGTTACGCAGCTGCTCACGGGTATCGGAACGACCAAAGCCGTCGGTTCCAAGAACATAATACTCACCCGGAACGTATTGACGAATGCGCTCGGGGAAATCGCGAATGTAATCGGTTGCTACAATAAATGGCCCCTTAGCACCCGATAATTTTTCGGTCACAAATGGAACCTTCGGGGTTTCGGTTGGGTGCAAGGTATTCCAACGAACCGCTTCAATGCCTTCACGACGCAATAAGTTAAAGCTTGGCACACCCCAAATATCGGCGGCGACACCCCACTCATTTTCCAACATCTCTGCGGCGGCAATCACTTCACGGAAAATGGTACCTGATCCCATCAACTGCACTCTATTTTTGTGCTTAGACTCTGTAGTTTTAAATTTATATAACCCTTTTAGAATGTCCTCTTCTGACCCTTCTGGCATGGCAGGGTGCGAATAGTTTTCATTCATTGCGGTAATATAATAGAACACATCCTCTTTTTGATTAAACATGCGCTTAATCCCGTCACGAATAATCACCGCCATTTCAAAAGCAAAGGTTGGATCATAGGTTAAACAGTTTGGAATGTGATCGTACTGAATAAGGTTATGACCATCTTGGTGTTGTAACCCTTCGCCTTCCAGCGTGGTACGTCCAGCCGTGCCACCAATCAAGAAGCCACGCGCACGCGAATCGCCCGCCGCCCAAGCCAGATCACCAATACGCTGGAAACCAAACATGGAATAGTAGATATAAAATGGAATCATGCTCACGCCATAGTTTGCGTAAGCGGTTGAAGCGGCCACCCAGTTTGCCATCGCACCCGCTTCGTTGATTCCCTCTTCAAAGACTTGACCGTGTGAAGACTCTTTGTACCACATCAATTGGTCGTTATCCATTGGCTCATACAGCTGACCCGCTGGATCATAAATGCCCACTTGACGGAACAAACCTTCCATGCCAAAAGTACGCGCTTCATCAGGAATAATGGGCACAACACGAGGCCCTAATACTTTATCTCGTAATAAGATTGAGATAATGCGAACAAATGCCATGGTGGTCGACATTTCACGTTCGCCCGTGCCATCGGTCAACATTTTAAAGGTCGACAGATCAGGAACAGGAAGCGGTTCAGACTTATCGGAACGTTCTGGCAAAGAACCGCCTAATGCTTCACGGCGCTCCTTCATGTATTTCATCGCCTCAGAATTTTCATCTGGTAAATAAAACGGGACTTGTTTTTCTAAATCTTCATCAGAGAACGGAATCGCGAAACGATCACGGAAATACTTAAGCCCTTCGTTGTCTAGTTTTTTCTGTTGGTGTGCATTATTCGCGGACTCACCATAAGGACCCATGCCGTAACCTTTCACGGTTTTGGCTAAAATAACCGATGGCTGACCTTTAATCTCTTCAGCACGTTTATACGCGTTATACACTTTACGAGGCGAATGACCACCACGGGTAAGTTTAAAGATTTCATCGTCACTCATGTCTGCAACCAGTGCAGCGGTTTCTGGATATTTACCAAAGAAGTGCTCTCTTACAAAGGCACCATCTTTGGCTTTATAGGCTTGGTATTCACCATCCACCACTTCGCCCATACGCTCAACCAGTTTTCCTGAGGTATCTTTTTGCAGCAGTCTATCCCAGCCGGTTCCCCAAATTACTTTGGTCACCGCCCAACCAGCACCTCTAAACACGCCTTCTAGCTCTTGAATAATGCTGTCGTTGCCACGAACAGGACCATCTAAACGTTGTAAATTACAGTTAATCACAAACACTAAATTATCGAGTTTTTCACGTTTGGCTAACTGCAATGCACCACGAGATTCTGGCTCATCCATCTCGCCATCACCTAAAAATGCCCAAACCTTACGACCGGATGTTTTGGCTAAACCACGCGCTTCCATATACTTCATAAAACGCGCTTGATAAATCGCCATCAGCGGTCCAAGCCCCATAGAGACGGTTGGAAACTGCCAATAATCGCTCATTAACCAAGGGTGCGGATAAGAGGAGAGACCATTGCCCCCCACTTCTTGACGATAATTTCTTAACTGTTCTTCTGTTAAACGCCCCTCTACAAAAGAGCGCGCATACATACCGGGTGCAGTATGACCTTGAAAGAAGATCAGATCCGCACCCAGTTCGTGTTTAGGTCCTTTAAAGAAGTGATTCATCCCGACTTCATATAAGGTACAACTCGACGCATAAGAGGCGATGTGTCCACCCACACTGGTATTCTTATTCGCACCAGACACAATCGCCATCGCATTCCAACGCAAAATGGCACGTATCTTAGCCTCAAGCTCTTCATTACCTGGGTAATTCACCTGCTGCTCAGCTGAGATAGTATTGATATACGGCGTGTTTGCCGAATAAGGCATATCAATACCATGCACTCGTGCTTTTTCAATTAACGTGGCAATAAGATGTTGTGCTTTTTCACTTCCTTCAAAGGAAACAACGGCTTCTAAAGCGTCAATCCACTCTTGTGTTTCTTGTGGATCTTGGTCGATAAACTGTTCGCTCATTTAAAGAGTACCTCATGGGTTGATCGTTTTTTATACGTTGGATAAACCGCTATTAGGACAGGATAAGCCTAAAGCACACTCGCACCGATAGTTCGTATCGGTGCGACCAACAAGTTTTTTTGTACGCCTAATGAGACCTAAATACAGCCATCAAAAAGACAAATAAAGTGGTGGAATGATAACATTTTTTTAGTTCGAATGCTTTGAAAGCCCCGCTTTGCAATGCGCGACAAAAAGGCTTAAATGATAAGTTATTGAATTTTAAAAGAAGATAAAGAAACCTCTACACAAAAACCAGCATCAACCGCTCCTTTTTTATTCCGATTTTTTTTCATCCTCTGACAAAACCTCTTCTCGCAAATACTTATGCAACCAAAACTTTTCAAGCGTACTTTCCAGTTCGGTTAAGGCTTGCTGATAAACCGACTGCTTGAAACTAATCACCTCTTGAACAGGTCGCCAGTAATCCACCCACGCCCAATCTTCGAACTCGGGGCGTTCGTGCATGTTTAAATTAATGCAATCAAGCTCACTCTCCAGCCCCAGCATAAACCAAATCTGTTTTTGACCAATGCACAAAGGGCGACTGTGGTGCCGAATCAAGTGTTTGGGCAGATCATACGAAATCCAGTCCTCTGTTCTACCCAATACACGAACATCCGATGGATCCAGTCCTACCTCCTCTTTTAACTCTCTAAAAAGTGCCTGTTGCGGTGTTTCATTTTCACGAATGCCCCCCTGAGGAAATTGCCAAGCATCTTGCTGAATTCGCTTCCCCCAAAACAGTTTCCCCTCTTTATTGACGATAATAATACCGACATTAAACCTATAACCATCTACATCGATCATGGTGACCTTAAATTCATTTAATTTTTATGGGTACATAGTGCCTAATAATGACGTAATTTTCAATCCATAATTTTAGTAACAAACAAATATGTGCAAACCTTCTTGTCGTATAACACGCTTTCGTTTAGGATTAGAAAAAAATTAACGGGACACTCTATATTATGGCACTTGCAATCTTCGACCTAGACAACACCCTAATCGGCAACGACAGTGATTTTTTATGGGGTGAATTTTTAGTCGCTAATAACTATGTCGATGCGGATCAGTTTGCCAAACAGAATGCCCAATTTTATCAAGAGTACCAGCAAGGCTGCTTGGATATCATGGCGTACCAGCGCTTTGCACTGAAGCCATTAAGTGAGCATTCCCTAGAGACTCTTGAACAATGGCACCAACAATTTATGCAACAATACATTGAACCAATTTTATTGCCCAAAGCCCAAGCACTGGTTGAACAACACAGACAACAAGGCGATCGACTCCTTATTATTACCGCCACCAACACCTTTATTACTCGCCCGATTGGGCTACGATACGGCATCACTGAGCTACTCGGCACAGAAGGCGAGATTAAAAATGGACGATACACTGGAGAAGTGGCCGGAACCCCTACTTTTCAAGAAGGCAAAGTTACCCGTCTGAATCAATGGTTACAGCAAGAAAATGAAACTTTAGAAGGCAGCTTTTTTTATTCTGACTCGCACAACGATCTTCCTTTACTAGAGATCGTAGATCAGCCAGTCGTCGTAGACGGCGATGATAAGCTGCTTAAAGTTGCACACGAAAAACAGTGGAAGAGTATTAGTTTACGGTAATTATCTCGTATACTTTAATACCACCCACAGCCCTAGCTAGATTTGTTAGAATAAAAAAATAATGATGATTAAAACTAAAATAAAATCCAATTATTTTCTACTGCTTTTTGTCGTCGTAGCCTTTCTGGCAACGCAGTGGACAAGCACCCATATTCACTTGGCGGCACAACATCACCATGATGACAGTCATCATCAACACGCCCTGAAAACACACGCACACAACACACCCTTTTTTTCTGATCAACACCCTAATCTACACGCAGACACCATTGATGTTTCTCACGGTTTTTCTGCACAACAAGCCCATGCAAACACCGTTGACCTTGATTTTGATACGCCTTTAAAAAAGAAAAGTAAACAACAAACCGCTTTAGATGCGTTAACTCACAGCAACGCCTCACCTCCTTCTTCACGACTGCAAGCCAGTTCAATCCAAATCACACCAATCGTTGCTAAACGGCAATATCTCGACCACTCAATTATCCATCCCAGAGCGCCCCCCCTTCAAGCCTAGTTTTATTAGACTACGACACACCGTCGTTACCACTGTCATACCCAAATTACTTGGGTAATCTAATGATTTAAAATCAAGCCCTGCTCGTGTTTAAAAAAAAACACGTTAGGGAATAAAATTTTTGAGGTACTTTATGCTTTCT
>JALSJT010000002.1 GCA_026989175.1 Thiomicrorhabdus sp.
TCAACAAACGGGTGAATCTTCACAAAGTCCGTATGCAAACGAGCGGCACGTTCCAGCGGGTGGCCTGAAAACTCATGGTATGAGGTGAGTAGTTTTTCCATCTGTTCGGGCAGCAAAAAATGGTCTGGCGGTATATGATCCGCGCCTGAGATTAAGACATTTTCCCGGCGATAAACCCCCGCATGATCGGGTTCGATATTTTTAAGTACCAGCTGGTGTATTGACTTGATAAGATGCTCAGTAAACGGCTCATTGTTAGCAACAACCGCCTCGACATATTCAATCGCTTCTTTGTGATTAATCGCCTCAAAATGCTCACGCATAGACTTACCGCCAACGGTAATGCCTTCCAATACCACTTTGGTCTCTTTTAGCGTGAGTGTGTTGCCCTCTATGGCATTGGAGTTATACGTCCACTCCAGCACCAGCTGCTCATGTAAACTTTTAACGGTGTGTTTGGGTAATGGACGCAAGCGATTAAGTTTGTCCAACAGTTGGTCAATTACTGCCAGTTTATTCATGATGATTCGCCTGTGTTAGCTGCGCCATTAAAGAGAGCAATACACCCTCTTTATTTTGCATGATTTCGTGGTTGGTAAAACGAATCACGTGAAAGCCTTTTGTGGTGAGAAATTGAGTGCGGGCAGCATCGTAGGCGATGGCATCAGGGTCATAGTGGCTGTCGCCATCGATTTCGACAATCAGAGCATATTCAGCGCAGTAAAAATCGACGATGTAATTACCGATGCCATGTTGACGACGAAATTTAGTGCCGAGTTGTTTGCTACGTACCCATGACCAGAAACGTTTTTCGGGTTCTGTTGGGGTTTTGCGCAGTTGGCGACGGGTCTGTTTTTGTTGGGGTCGGTTGTGTAGTTGAGGTTTTAACCCCCTCCCAGCCTCCCCCTTCCCAGGGGGAGGAGCATTAACCCCCTCCCCTGACAAGGGGAGGGCTGGGGAGGGGTTCTTCTTCATAGCACCACCCTACGCTTACCCGTAAGGAGTTGTTGCATCAACGCCTTTTTTTCTTGTTTTAGATGGGCGAGTTTTTGTTGTAGGGTTTCGATCTCTTTGTCTGCGGTGGAGAGGATTGAGGCTATTTTTTGTTGTTCTTTTAATGCCGGAAAGTTTAGTTTCATCTTTTTAAACATTGGCAATCTGAGTGACTTTACGGTTGAACCCACTGCTTGTGACAAAAAATAATTTCTAAAGTGGGTGATTACATAATAAGTGAATTTACCATCGCAACCTATAAAGTCCATAATCGCATAGGTTCGTTGATGTAAATCAAACTTACCAACAAAATACTTTGGCACAAAACCCTGTCCTTCCCCCGGAACGATTACGGCTTCGCAATCGAATAAATACTGGTTGCTTCGCCTAATATCTTCCGATCTATCAAAAAAAGCATACTTCCCATCCAAGTAAGAATCCTGGCGATTTGAACTGCCAGTGGTTATAGAGCTAATTCTTCCTAGTAACTGCTCCTTCCACTCCCCCCCAAATCCCGGCAACCGTTTTTTACCTGCAAGAAGCTGTTGCATGAGGGACTTTTTTTGTTTCTGGCTGTTGTTTAGTAGATTTTCTGTTACCTCAATCGCCCTATCCCATGTTGATAGAATTTTGGCGATTTTCTTTTGTTCTGGGAGAGGGGGCAAAAGTAAGGGGGTTTTTTCGACAGTCGATTTATTAATTTTCACCATCGTACTACTACTGCCAGCAGCACAGGTTTTATAGTAGTTCCTCACGGTAAACGATTTAAGTTTCTGCTCTATAAAATCTAAACTAGCCTTCTTGGAGGCAATACGAAAACGCATCATCAAGTCGGGATAAGAGCAGCAATCTAACTCTCCTTTATACCGAACTGAGCGTCCTACTTTATCTGGCGTATTGGAACGGCTTACAAGAAAATCATCACAAAACAACATTGCATTTTGTACTTTATCTGTATGCACGACCGGCTTTATTGCATCTTTAATAAAACCATTTTCACCAAGTGCGCCAAGTCCAAGGACCCAGCACCCCGTTTCATAGTCCACAGCATTAGGTGAGTATCCATTTTTAATATTTCCATCTATTAGACTAATTAAACGAACATCCTCCCATCCATCAGGAACACTACTCATCAGCCTCTCCCTTATTCTTACTGCGCTTTTTCTCGTTCCCACGCTCCCGCGTGGGAATGCATAGCTGACTCACCATTACCTACACACCTCCTGCATCCCCAACATTCCAGCATAATCTCTAGTGCTGGAATTATGCGCTTTTTGTTTTGGCTGCGTGATGGTGAAATGGCTTCTACCCATTATTAGCTCCAGTATGCGTTCCCACGCGGGAGCGTGGGAACGAGAATCCTTGCCAAAATAACGCCCGTTTTTCAGGCGTTCATCATCCATGGCAAAGCCTTTGATGATGTACTCTTTGATTAAATTGGTTGCCCAGATACGGAACTGGGTGGCTTGCGCCGAGTTGACGCGGTAGCCCACGGAGATAACCGCATCGAGGTTGTAATAGTGGGTATTGTAATTTTTACCATCTGCGGCAGTTGTTCGGAATTTCCTAATAACTGAGTTTTCATCTAACTCACTGGTTTTAAATATATCTTTCAGGTGCTCATTAATAGTAGGAACCTTTACACCAAACAGCTCCGCCATGCGCTTTTGCGTCAGCCACAGGGTCTCATCATTAAGCAGAACCTCAACTTTCACCTCACTATTTGGGGCGGTATAGAGCAGGAAGTCGGTTACCTCGTCCTTAACGCTTAATGTGGGATATTCGCCTGAAAAGCCTGTTTTTTTCATATTCACTCTTTTCCACCCAACATTTTCTGTTGCTTGCCTGCCAACGCTTTCACGCTTACATCAGGTGTTGGCAACTCTTCGGGCATCGCACCGCCTAACTCTTTAATCGTTTCACGAATTTTTACACCCACATTATGATGTGTTTGATTAGCCGATTTTTTGTTATCAATCTGATCTCGCTTTAACTTTTCTTCTGTTTGCGTTGCTCGGAATAAGTTGGCTGCCAGCTCTGTTGAGCCCATGTGGTCAAGTATTTTGTGGCTCTTTTTTAATTTCTTTTTCGCATGTATCGCTTTGTTATCTAAACCACCATATAAGCCTTTATAGCCGTGATTTTGAAATATCGCGTAATCCAGCCCACTTTCTACGCCTGCATCTTTAGCAGCAGCGGCAAGATGTTTGTTATGTTCAGCCAATTCATTACGCAGCATCAATCGTTTTTGTTCTTCTGGGAGTTGCTGAAATCCTGTATCGTCTTCCAGTTCTTTTCGGCGTGTCTGGATGGCAAAATAGGTTTGTCCCGCAGCAATTACCGGCTTAGAAGGATCACCATTTTGTACGATTAAATAACAGGCGTAGCGAGACAATGAATAACTGCTCATAACCCGCTCAGCATTTGAACCTATTTTAACCATCTCGTTGACTTCAACGACATGGTCTAAAGCCTTATTGCCACTGGATTCACAGGCAGATATCGCCTTATAGATGACCTTGGTGAAATTCCTAAAATCAGCATAGTCTAGGATTTTAGCCAAAGCTCTGGCATACCAAAACTCATTGCCATATTCATCAACTTGTTTGATTTGTTCAAAGCTTTGATGCGTTTTTTTATTCATTAATTTACTCATACCCCAGCTCCTTTAGGTAGCCCGCCATTTCCACCTCAAGATCAGCCAGTGTGCCTTTTAACTTTTCACGTTCTTTACGCACCGCCATTAGGTCTATCTCTTCTTCCTCTTCAAAGGTGTCCACATATCTCGGGATGTTGAGATTGAAATCGTTTTCTTTTATTTCGTCTAAATTGGCCAGGTAGGCATATTTATCAATCGTTTTTCTTGCTTTGTAGGTTTCGACGATTTTATTGATATTTTCGGTGGTTAATAGGTTTTGATTTTTACCTGCTTTGCATTCACGGCTGGCGTCAATAAAGAGCACCCCCTCCCGGCCTCCCCCTTGGCAGGGGGAGGAGTTAAAAGCGAAGTTAGCTCCCTCCCCTGACAAGGGGAGGGTTGGGGTGGGGTCGCCTTTGCGAAAGATCAAAATTGCCGCTGGAATACCGGTGCCATAAAACAGTTTTTCAGGCAGACCAATCACACAATCAAGCAAATTTTCTTCAATCAATTTTTTACGAATTTTACCTTCGGAGCTGCCACGAAATAAAACACCATGCGGAACAACAACGCCCATGCGACCCGTTGTTGGTTTCATGGTTTCAATCATATGCAGAATGAAGGCGTAGTCACCTTTTGTCTTTGGTGGAATACCACGGCGGAAACGACCAAATTTATCGTTATCAGCTTCGTCATGCCCCCACTTATCTAAGCTAAACGGCGGATTAGCGGTGACGATATCAAAATGCATTAGACCGCCGTTATTATCCAAAAGCTTTGGATTGCGGATGGTATCGCCCCATTCGATTTTGTGGTTATCTTCACCGTGCAGGAACATGTTCATCTTGGCTAGAGACCAAGTTGAACCAATGGCTTCTTGACCATAGAGTGCGTATTTCTTGCTGTTGAAATTTTTACGTATTTTACGCCCACATTTCATTAATAACGATGCTGATCCACAAGCAGGATCACAAATTGTATCGCCTTCTTGTGGGTCTAATAATTCGGCTATTAAGTCGGATACTTCGGGAGGCGTATAGAACTCCCCTGCTTTTTGCCCACCACCTGCTGCGAAGTGCTTGATAAGATATTCATAGGCATTACCAATGATATCTAATGCACCTACACGGCTAGGGCGAAGGTTTAATTCATCTTTGGCGAAGTCTTCTAGCAAGTGGCGAAGGATAGTATTTTTTTGTTTCTCTTCACCCAGCTTGTCTGTATTAAAGCTGATATCTTGGAAGACTGATTTTGATGCATCACGTAGCTTGGTTCCGTTGGCTTCTTCCAATGCATGAAGTGCTTGGTCAATACGTTCACCGTTACCGGGTTCATGACGCTTCTCATAGAGAGAGTAGAAGCTTGAGGCTTCTGGAAGAACGAAGCGTTCATTTTTCATCATCTCTTTAATAAGCTCTGGTTCATCACCATACTCATCTTTATAGCCATCATAATGGTCTTGCCAAACGTCTGAGATATATTTCAGAAACAACATGGTAAGGATAAAGTCTTTATATGTGTCTGCGCTGACCGTTCCACGGAACGTGTCGCAGGCTCCCCATAGGGCTTTATTAATTGCATCTTGGCTAATTGGGCTATTCATTTACTTTCGTCCTTCTATTTCTTGCTGACTAATAAAGTCATGTTCTAGGTTAAGCGCAATATCTTTCATGAGTTTGTCCGCATTGTTTATCAGCTCACGATGGATTAGTTTTTGCTCATGTATATTCTTGTGTAGCTTCAAAATAGCTTGCTGCCTTTGCAGGTCGGGCAGTGAAATAGGTGTTTTATCTAGCGATGTACGTTTGACGCTTTTAGCAACGGAGCCTTCCGCTTCTTTATCAAAGTAGCGCCTAGCGGGCATCTGATTTAATTGCCATGCAATAAATTCAGGCAAAGCATTTTGATTTGTAATTCGAATGACAAAAAAATGAGGTGATGCGACGGCAGTTTTAAAAGCCCCATCATATAAAGTCGCAAATATGCGAGAGCCACGAGCGATAAATAGAATATCACCCGCTTGTAGCCAATCGGGGACACGTTTGCTCGGCAAGGAGGTCTCTACAACCGTATTGCGGTTAAGCCCTCTCTCTTCCGATACATCTTTCATCTGGATTGCACGTATACCAGTGCCAACTTGCTCTTCTATCTTTCCACGAAAAGAATAGCCTGCTGATACATCTGCAATTTCACTCAAATTAATCATATTTTTTCTGCATCATTGCCAATAACGTAACAATGAATCGAAAAACAGCATTTGTCAATTGTTTTTATTGCATTATTGGTAATGCTGCACGATTATCTTTCAAGTCATCTTGTCCTAGCATGTGAAGACGCATTAGATTCTCGGGGACGTTTATGGGTGTAGGTATTAGAATCCTTATCCCTTCCAATAGTTGCGTTATTGAAATCACGAGACAAACCTTCCCTATCTTGATCTTGTGTAACTGCTCACCCCCATAAAAAAGTTGATAATTTTCTTGACACGTTTGGGGGGGTTAAAATAGCGAAGCACCTGCCTTTCAAAATAACCCGCCTTCATTCCAAGTAAGGCAGCCACTCACGCCTTATCTCCACTTCATGATGCTGATTTGATTCATCGATTCCTATTCTCGCCTGATACGCCACCCCGTGAGTCCATAAAAACAGGGGGCGTACGCCAAATTACAGAAAAATTACCGGAGCATCATAACGCGGGGAGAAAAAGAGCTGCCACCTATTCCGCCAAAGCCGAGTGGCAAGCGAGGGCGGATTGCCAAATCGGATGCGCACAATCTTTTAGAGCGATTAAAAAAGCATGAAGCCAGTGTATTACTCTTCGCTAAAAACTCGCACGTACCCTTTACCAATAATCGTGCTGAGCGAGATTTAAGAATGGCGAAGGTGAAGCAAAAAGTCTCCGGCTGTTTTAGAGTGAGTGATTACGCTAAAGCCTATTGTCGAATCTCAAGTTATCTCCAGACGATGGCAAATAAAGGCTTCAATCCACTTATTGCGATTCAAATGGCATTGGCTGGAAACTTTGAGGGGGGTGAGTAGTTACCAATAAAGTTAGCGAAGAGACGCGCTATTTTATCAGCAGCCTCAGTGCAAACAACCCCAGTAAGCCCGAACATGCGGTTCGAGCTTACTGGGCCATTGAGAACAACTTGCACTGGGTGCTTGATGTTGCTTTCGATGAAGACAGCAACAGGACGCGCAAAGGTCACAGCGCTGCGAATCTTGCAGTGATCAGGCATATCGCATTGAACCTGATCAAAAGAGAGAAAGCCTCAAAGGTTGGTGTGAAAACAAAACGGTTAAAGGCGGGCTGGGATAATGCCTACCTGCTCAGAGTAATTGGCATGTAAATTTAAGCCCGATTGCCCTAATGCCTCACACCCTTAACTCAATAATGTGTAACCCAAGTAGCAGACCGATACGAGCACAAGAGGGTAGGATCCGTACGGTGACACCTTGAAACAAGCGAGAGCTGAATGAGCTGTTGTCTCACAAGC
>JALSJT010000003.1 GCA_026989175.1 Thiomicrorhabdus sp.
GCACAGCAAACGTTTGATGAGATGATGGGCGATGTGGTGGCACAACGTTTTCCAGACCAAGACTCTCGCACAGGCTGGTTAGCACGTGTGCAAGAGTTTCATGGGCGTTTAGCGGAGTATGCGGAATCTCAAAAAGTAGCGCCAGAAGAGGGTGAACAGAGTGTTGAAACGGTGAGTGCAGAACCTAAAATATAACCGTAGGGGCAATCCCTTGTGGTTGCCCTCATTGGTTAGAATCTATTTAACGGAAGGCATCCGCAAGGGATGCCCCGGCATTTAATTTTTTGATGTTTTTCTAAAATACCTCCCTTAAAATCTAATATTTTTTCAAAATAGCCTTGAATTTTTCGAAATGAACATTATTTAGGTTGACAGTTAAGCACAGATGATTAAAATCTTTAGCACTCAAGAGTGTAGAGTGCTAAATCTAGCAATTACCATATTCGTTTTATTTTTTTTAGGAGAAACCATGAACATTAAACCATTACAAGATCGTGTTGTTATTCGTCGTGTAGAAGAGCAAAAAGAGTCGGCTGGCGGTATTTTATTACCGGGTTCAGCGAAAGAGCAACAGAACATGGGTGAAGTGGTTGCGGTCGGTCCAGGTAAAGCTTCTACGGATGGCACCATTATCGCAATGACAGTAAAAACCGGCGATAAGGTTATTTTTGGTCAGTACTCTGGTCAAGAAGTAAAAGACGACAAAGGTGAAGAGTTCACCGTTATGCGTGAAGACGATATTATCGCGATTATTGACTAGTAAGCTTAGTTTAAATCGTTTTCGTAAATACAGAAATTAAGAGTTAAGAAGGAATTATAAAATGGCAAAAGACGTCAGATTTGGTATTGATGCACGTGAAAAAATGGTAGAAGGGATTAACGTTCTTGCAGATGCCGTTAAAGTAACTTTAGGGCCTAAAGGTCGCAACGTAGTATTGGAAAGATCATTTGGTGCGCCAGTGGTCACAAAAGATGGTGTGACGGTTGCACGTGAGATTGAACTTGAAGACAAGTTCATGAACATGGGTGCTCAAATGGTGAAAGAAGTCGCTTCTCAAACCAATGATGTGGCCGGTGATGGAACGACGACAGCAACCGTACTTGCGCAGTCTATTGTAAAAGAAGGTATGAAGTCGGTTGCGGCAGGTATGAATCCGATGGATTTGAATCGTGGGATTCACTTAGCGGTTGATGCGGTAGTGGACGAAATTAAAAAAATGGCACAGCCTTGTAATACCTCTGATGCGATTGCACAAGTGGGGACAATTTCGGCTAATTCAGATGCTGCTGTTGGAAAGATGATTGCAGAAGCGATGGAAAAAGTTACCACTGAAGGTGTGATTACCGTTGAAGAAGGTTCTTCTTTGAAGGATGAGCTGGTTGTGGTTGAAGGGATGGAGTTTGATCGCGGTTACTTATCGCCTTATTTTGTCACCAATCAAGAGAAGATGGTTGCTGAACTTGAGAATCCATTTGTCTTGTTATATGACAAAAAAATCTCAAACATGCGTGAGTTATTACCAACCTTAGAAGCGGTTTCTAAAGCGGGTCGTCCGTTATTGATTATTGCGGAAGATGTGGATGGTGAAGCCTTAGCGACATTGGTTATTAACAACATGCGTGGCATCGTAAAAGTGGCCGCGGTTAAAGCGCCAGGTTTTGGTGAGCGTCGTAAAGCGATGTTACAAGACATTGCGGTTCTAACGGGTGGTACGGTTATTTCGGAAGAAGTGGGTATTACGTTAGAAGAGGCGACCTTAGAGTTGTTAGGCGATGTTCACTCGGTAGTGGTTGGAAAAGATTCAACTAAGCTAATTGACGGCTCTGGTAAAAAAGAAGATATTGAAGCGCGTTGTGCTCAAATTAAAGCACAAATTGAAACTTCAACATCGGATTACGACTCTGAAAAACTACAAGAGCGTTTAGCAAAACTTTCTGGTGGGGTTGCCGTTCTTAAGTTGGGTGCTGCCACAGAGATGGAAATGAAAGAGAAAAAAGATCGTGTTGATGATGCACTTCATGCGACTCGTGCGGCCGTTCAAGAAGGGATTATTGCCGGTGGTGGTGTTGCGCTACTTCGTGCAACGTCTGTTGTTAAGGTTGAAGGGATCAATAGTGACCAAAACGTCGGGATTCAAATTGCACTGCGTGCGATGGAAGAGCCACTGCGTCAGATTGCTTCAAACTGCGGTTTAGAAGGGTCCGTTATTGTAAACAAGGTTAAAGAAGGCAAGGATGACTTTGGTTTCAATGCGTCAACCGAAGAGTACTGTAATATGATTGAAGCAGGTATCATTGATCCTGCAAAAGTAACGCGTTCAGCACTTCAAAATGCGGCTTCCGTTGCCGGACTTGTGTTGACCACAGGTGCAGCGATTGCGGATATTCCTAAAGAAGACGGTGCGGCAGATGCTGGCGCTGGTGGAATGGGAGGAATGGGCGGCATGATGTAATCATTCCCTCTTTTCTTTTGTCTATGATAAAAAAGCCCGTTTTTACGGGCTTTTTTGTATTTATACATTCGTAAATAGTACACATTTTATTTAGAATAGATCACTATGGAACATTGAATGTCTCTCCCTCTTTAAGTGTTTAGGAAAAAATATGCAAATGAATCAACAAAAAGTTCAAGTCGGTATTGTCGGTGGTACAGGGTATACCGGTGTTGAGTTGTTACGAAACTTAGCGAGTCATCCCGCCGCAGAGGTTATTATGATTACCTCTCGTAGTGAAGACGGTGTGGCGGTGGCGGATATGTATCCGAACTTACGGGGTATTTATGATTTACAGTTTTCGGTACCGGATATTGAACAGTTAAAAACGTGTGATGTCGTCTTTTTTGCAACCCCACATGGTGTGGCGATGAGTATGGCGACGGAGTTGATTGCGAACGGCGTTAAGGTGATTGATCTGGCGGCGGATTTTCGAATTGAAGATTTGGATGTTTGGCAGCAGTGGTATGGCATGGTGCACACCGGTGCAGATTTAATGCCGAGTGTGGCGTATGGTTTACCAGAGTACTACCGTTCAAAAATTAAGCAAGCCTCCATTATTGCAAACCCTGGTTGTTACCCAACCAGTATTTTATTGGGGGTTTTACCGCTCTTAAAAGCAGGGTTAGTGGATGAGACCTCGATTATTGCCGATGGGAAATCTGGCGTAAGTGGCGCAGGAAAAGGGGCGAATGTTGCCATGCTTGGCGCTGAAATGAGTGAGAGCTTTAAGGCTTATGGGGTCAATGGACATCGTCACCAGCCAGAAATGGTTGAGAAAATGAATGAAATAACAGGCTCTTCGGTGAACGTAACGTTTGTACCGCACTTAGTGCCGATGGTACGTGGCATGGAATCCACGATTTATGTAACCTTAACGCAAGAGGTGTCTCAAGCCGTTATTCAGAGCTTGTATGAAGAGGCGTATGCCTCTGAACCGTTTGTGGATGTGATGCCCGCAGGAAGCTTGCCTGAAACTCGAATGGTAAAAGGATCTAACATGTGCCGTATGGCGATTTATCGTCCAGCAGGGGGGGATAAAATTGTCATTACCTCGGTGATCGATAATCTAGTGAAGGGCGCAGCAGGGCAAGCGATTCAGAATATGAATATTATGTTTGGGCTGGATGAACGATTTGGTTTGAATCAAGTGGCTTTGTTGCCTTAGTTCACGGGTTGAGAACAAACCAGCCGCTTTAAAATTTTCTTACTCCCCCTCTGTCTATTTTTTATTGTTAGAGTTTGTATGGCATTGTTCGCAAGGTGGCACTGGGTCAACCCCTCCAGGGTTTCCTGGGTGGCAGCGGACAATACGTTTGATGGCTAGCCATCCTCCTTTGAGTACACCATGTTTCTGGATTGCTTCAAGGGTGTAGTGTGAGCAGGTCGGATAAAAACGACAGCGTGGACCAATGATCGGGCTGATACAGAGTTGATAAAATCGCACCAGTCCAATAAGTAGCCAGTAAAGCGGGTTATAGGATTTCATTGGTTGTGTGTTGGCGTTTTAGTTTCGCTTTCGTGATAGAAATTACTTTTATTCTGAGTTAACCACGTTTCAAGCTGTTGAATCGAAAGCGGGCGACTAATATGATAGCCTTGGGCAAAATCACAGTCGATCGTTTTTAAAAACTTTAGTTGCGCCATGGTTTCAACACCTTCTGCGACAACACGCATATTTAGGTTATGCGAGAGACTTATAATGGCTTTTGCAATACTCACATCGTCTTCATCCGTTGGTAGACCATCGATAAAGCTTTTGTCAATTTTGATAATACTGAGGGGGAACTTTTTGAGGTAACTTAAAGAGGAGTACCCTGTTCCAAAATCATCCACAGAGAGCTCAAACCCTTGTGCTCGTATTTCATTAAAGCGAAGAATATTCTCTTCTGCATTCGACATAATGGTTCGTTCAGTCAATTCAATTTCCAGCAGTGCCGGCTTTAAGCCCTTTTGTTCCATCATTTGACTGATGGACTGTAAAAACTCAGGGTGTTGTAGTTGTTGGCTACTGACATTGATGGCAATTTGCAGAGAGTGATGCTGTGTGTTTTTCCAGATAAAGAGTTGTTGAATGCAGGTTTTGGCTACCCAGTTTCCAATATCAATAATCAGCTGGCTCTCTTCTGCAATGGGAATGAATTCATCGGGTGGCACAAAGCCTAATTCAGGGTTATTCCAGCGAATCAACGCTTCAACTCCCACAACACTTCCATTGAGTGTATTTATTTTAGGCTGGTAGACCAGAGAGAACTCATTGAGTGATAGGGCGTTTCTTAGGTGTTTTTCAAGTAGAAGTCGCTTGGATAAACGCTCTTCCATCTGTTGGTTATAGATTGAATAAGTGTTTTTTCCGGAGTTTTTGGATTGATACATGGCTGTATCGGCATGACGAAGTAGGGTATCCACATCGTCACCGTGCTGTGGGTAGAGTGCGATTCCGATACTACCAGAAATTCTTAACTCATCATGTTGCAGTTTCACTAAGCGTTCTAATTTATTTAACAAACGTAAGGATACTTGTGCGGCCTGTTGTTCCGTTAGGTTGCCAAGCATCAAGACAAACTCATCGCCTCCAAAGCGACAAATATGGGTATCCTGTTTGTTTTGCCTTAGGGTGTTAACAATTCTTTTGGCGATGACAATGAGTAGTTCATCACCAATGCTGTGTCCAAGCGAGTCATTTACCTGTTTAAACCCATCTAAATCTAAAAATAAAATCGCAAATCTAGGGTATTTATTTTCCTGAATAACCTGCTCAACTTGCGTTTTAAAGTAGGTACGGTTTTCTAATTTAGTAAGCGGGTCAAAATAGGCCAGTTGTTTAATTTCAGCCTCAGTTTGACGTTGATAGGTGATGTCTTTAATAAAAAGACTGATCTCAATGTCTTCAGGATTTTTAGGGTTATTAATGATCGAAATGGCGATTTCTGTCGTGATATCTTCGGCATTTCGAGTGGTTAATTGTCGTTCTTGTTTTAGATGACTGGTGTGTGCTTGATTTAAATTGAAGGTGGTTCGAAAAAGTTCTTTTAATTCCTCTTTAGATGTATCCGTTCCTTTTTTGAAAGTCGTTTTTGAAGAGGGAAAAATAAGCCTCATAATCGGTTGGTTGAGTGCTTCCGCTTCCGAATAACCAAATAACTGGATGGCGACAGGGTTCCAAATTTGAATGATCCCCTCTTTGTTGGTCACAATAACCGCTTCTTGAGAGGTATCAATAATACGGGTTAGTCGTATTTGGGTCTGTTGTAAGTGCTGGGTATGGCGATAAACCATTATAAAAAATAGCACAAGTGCAAGATAAAGTGCCACGGATATATAGAGAGTGATTAATAGTGGCTCAATTTTCAGATTAACAAGATACCAATGTTGTTCTAGATCTAATCGTGTTTTGGGTTGATCTGATATGAGTGAAAAAGGGCTGTAAAGAGGGAATTCGGAAAGTTCAAGAAATAGATTCTCATCATGAGATACATAGCGCATTTTGCTAAATAACGGGCTATTTTGGATCGGCAGTTCGGTGTTGAAAAAAATGTTGTCTTTTGGAAACAATTTTTTTATTTTATAAAAAATAATCTCCTCTATTGGCGTGATAATAAAGACAACGCCTTTGACTTGTTGCAGGCGCTCTTGGGCTGAAAGCATTTCGGGATCTTTAAAAAACACAGGCTTAAAGCTTAAGGTATAAAACTCTTTGGTTTGACTGGATTGCAGTAACTCAATATGAGACTGATTCATTTTTGTCGCCATGTTGAAGCGCTGTACAATTCCTGGCAGGGTGAATAAGTCTTCATTTAAGTAGATTGAGTGTTCGGAATCTAAAGGAATAATGCTGCGGATGGGAAGGGTAAAGCGGGTTGTATTGAGTTGCTCTTGTTCAAAGAGTCTCTTGGTTCCTATTGCCGTAATCGCATCTAAACTTTTGTGTTGATATTTCGCAAAGCCAATGGCATGAATGGTGGTGCTTTGCTTATATAAGCCTTTGGCAAAATGTTCAAATTCATTGTTTGTTTGATTTAAGTTCGTTGCATAATACTGGGAGAGTGCATCCAGTAAGGTTGCGGTACGTTTTTCAATTTGCTGTTGTTGTGTGTGCAGTTTATCGCTATTAATAATAAAGGTGTTTTTTGTTGCATTGTATTGTTGCGAAGCTTCGAATATAAAGGCTAATATGAATACGAGACAGCTGGAAAGAAACACTAAAATTAATTGTTTTCGTGATAAATTAAGTGGATCTTTTAAAATAAAATATTTCACATAAATACTTTTTAGTTATTAAAAAAAGAAAGGATTTCTATTCAAGGCAAGTGGGGGTAGCGATGCTAGACACATTAAAAATCTTACAAGGTTTTAAAAGAGAATGCTAGAAAGTTTCATTTCTCAGTGTATTCTTTTTCTTTATGGCGTATGATTTGGATAACATTCCGTAGGTAAAGCGATCGTTATCGGTTTACAGAGTCTTTTTTTATCATGTCAATTGCGATATCGGTTAGGTTTTAGATTCGGGAAACGCTTGTTACTTGATAATGTGATTTTAAATTTTCTCCCCCCCCCCCTACATTTTTAAAGAGGGGGCTTTTAGGATAAA
>JALSJT010000004.1 GCA_026989175.1 Thiomicrorhabdus sp.
ACACAACACACCCTTTTTTTCTGATCAACACCCTAATCTACACGCAGACACCATTGATGTTTCTCACGACTTTTCTGCACAACAAGCCCATGCAAACACCGTTGACCTTGATTTTGATACGCCTTTAAAAAAGAAAAGTAAACAACAAACCGCTTTAGATGCGTTAACTCACAGCAACGCCTCTCCTCCTCCTTCACGACTGCAAGCCAGCTCAATCCAAATCACACCAACCGTTGCTAAACGGCAATATCTCGATCACTCAATTATCCATCCCAGAGCGCCTCCCCTTCAAGCCTAGTTTTATTAGACTACGACACACCGTCGTTACCACTGTCATACCCAAATTACTTGGGTAATCTAATGATTTAAAATCAAGCCCTGCTCGTGTTTAAAAAAACACGTTAGGGAATAAAATTTTTGAGGTACTTTATGCTTTCTGTAATAAAACAGCCACGTTGGCTTTTTGCGATTTTTATGATGCTTTTTGCAAGCATCGCTTTTGGACACGGCATGTCAGATGCTGAAAAACAACTGATTATTGAAGGGGGGAACCTACAATATATATGGATAGGGGCAACCCACATGCTCTCTGGCTACGACCATTTGGCCTTTGTATTCGGCATTATTTTCTTTCTAAGAAAATTTAAAGACATTGTTAAATACATTACCGTCTTTACCATCGGACACAGTTTCACCCTAATCTTTGCCACCTTTAACGCAATTCAGGTCAACTACTTTTTAGTGGATGCTGTGATTGCATTAAGTGTGGTCTATATCGCATTTCATAACTTAGATGGGTTCAAAAAATATCTGAATATTAAAGCACCCAATATGTTGGCGATGATTTTTGGGCTAGGGTTAATACATGGTTTAGGGCTTTCAACACGTTTACAACAACTGCCACTCAATGCCGATCACCTATTAATGAATATCATCTCATTCAATATAGGGATTGAAATTGGGCAAATTGCGGCCTTAACCATTATGTTATTAGTCATTATGGCCTTTCGTAAAAGCCATTTATTTCCCACCTTTAGTAAAATTTCCAACGTCTTCTTAATGCTGGCTGGGGGCTATCTGTTTTTAATGCAAATGCATGGTTACGCACACACCAGCCATCCAGAAGAGTTTGTCGTAAGTGCCGCCGCACCATCGACCCATCAAACGGGCAATGTTCCAGCAATCTCATCCTCCGACTGGACGGATACGATTCAACTTAGCATCCCCGCAAGAGGCGATTTAGAATATAAACTGCAACAAACACAAGGCGCGATACTTGAGTATCAGTGGCAAACCAATCAAGGCGCTCTATTTTATGATTTTCACGGTGAACCCACGGGCGATACAACGGGCTATTTTAAAAGCTTTGAAAAAGATACCCGAGCCAATACAAGTGGAACCTTACAAACCACGTTTGCAGGAACGCATGGCTGGTATTGGAAAAACAACAATACCTTTCCTGTCACCATTACCCTCAATCTAAAAGGTGACTATCAACGTTTGGATACCGAAGAAGATCATTCAAACAACAAACCAGCCACGATAAAATCAACCCACGAGACACTTTAAATTGCTTAAAATTTTAAGAAGGAAAATCTAATGAAACATTCTATAAACACATTAAAGACAGGCACACTCGCCACCACACTTGTACTTGCCTCACTTTTTTTCTCCCCCCCTATCCTAGCGGGTGCAAATCATGACCACGGACACGATCATGGTCACAATCACAACCATACCGCTGACACCATAAACCAAGAAATGGCAAAACAAAAAGCCAAAGAGATCATTCGTTCATTAATTAAAAAAAACAAAATCGACCAAAGCTGGCAATCAATAAGCGCTCATACCGCGGAACAAAAACCGTTTGATGGCCGTACGGAATGGGTTGTGATTTTTAGTAATCACAAAATTTCGGACCCCAAAAAACAAAAGCTGTATATCTTTTTAACCCTACATGGCGAATACATTGCCGCAAACCACACTGGAAACTAACCTTTAAAAAAAGGCGGTTCACTCACAAAGTGAACCGCCTAAAACCAATCAAACCTTACCCTCCAAATAATAAGCAAACGTACACACAACCATTCGTTATCTTGACAACAATAAGAGACCTTTGCACGAAAGGATGCACGGATAAAAAAGGCTGAAATACGCCTGATTTTTGTTGAAAACCTTGCGAGTACCTAGATATTCCCTGCGCTTTCCGCCTCAATCAGTCACATTTCATCTCTTTTTTCTCGCGCGCCCCTCTCGTGCAAAGGTCTCAATAAGAATAAGTAAGCGGTTACCCTTAGCGATTACGTCTCAAGCTATTTTAGTGATAGACTGATAGACTCAAATCACTTCATTTTTACAAGGAGTTACACTCCAATGAGTCGGCTTAAAAAGAGTTCGTTACCTAAAAACTGGAAACTTTTTTTACTGTTAATCGCTGTATTCACGACCCTGCTTATACTTATTTTTTATCCCACAGCCGCCTCTAAAAACATCAACGATGAAACACTCCTCAATGACTTAGCACTCGTGCCAAATGAACCGATTTCATTTGAACAGCAAGTCGAACCCATATTACAACGCCGTTGCGTGGTGTGCCATGGTTGTTACGATGCGCCTTGCCAACTCAAGCTCTCATCCATAGAGGGATTACGGCGCGGTGCCAATGAAGAGCGGATTTATGAGCCCAAACGCATAGGCACGATGGAACCCACACGTCTATTTATTGATGCCAAAAGCACAGAAGAGTGGCGCTTGAGAGAATTCTTCTCGGTCCTAAATGAAGGCGCACAAACCCCGAAAGAGAACCTGAAAAACTCTGTTTTGTATCAGCTTTTAACCCTAAAACAACAGCACCCACAACCTCAAGGAGGTTTATTGCCTAAAACGTTTACGCTGGAACTGGATCGTGAACAGAGCTGCCCAACGACCGACACCATTGACGATTATGCGCAAGAAAACCCACAATGGGGTATGCCTTATGCCATGCCAAATCTGTCCAAGCTGGAACACCAAACACTGGTCTCTTGGCTCGCTCAAGGTGCAAACGCCCCGCCACCACCAACTCCCTCTGCGACTGTTTTACCTCAAATTCAACAGTGGGAGCATTTTTTAAATCAGCCAAATAATAAACAACAACTGGTCAGCCGCTATCTTTATGAGCACCTGTTTCATGCGCATATCCACTTTGCAGATTCACCCGATCGTGAGTTTTATCGCCTAATACGCTCCACAACGCCTACAGGAAAAATCGCAAATGAGATCGCCACCGTACGCCCTTATGATTCACCAGGAAACGCCCCCTTCTATTATCGACTGATTCGATACCACCCAACCATTGTGGTGAAAAGCCACATTGTGTATGAGTTTTCAGTTCAAAAGATGCAACGCTATCGTGAACTGTTTATTGAGCCAGACTATGCCGTTGCACAGCTTCCTGATTATAATACCGACATCGCTTCCAACCCGTTTAAAGTGTTTGCCGCACTGCCTGAGAAATCCCGTTACCGATTTTTACTGGATGATGCGTATTTCTTTATTGAAGGCTTTGTCAAAGGACCCGTTTGTCGCGGGCAAGTCGCTTTAGATGTCATAGAAGATCAGTTTTGGATCGTCTTCTTTGATCCCGAACAACCCCTCATTACCAATAATGCTCAATTCATAAACAATATGTCCGATGACTTACAAGTCCCCGCTGATGGCGGTAGCCGTTTAGAGTTGCTGCGAATTTGGACAAGCTACTGGAAACAACAGCGTCGTTATTTAGAACATAAACAAGCGTGGTTTAAAACGGTTGGTACACACAGTTTGAACCATGCCATGAAAACGATTTGGGATGGCGACGGCCACAACCCCAATGCAGCGCTAACCGTCTTTCGACATTTTGACAGTGGTTCCGTCGCTTATGGTTTGGTAGGCAATAATCCAGAAAGTGCGTGGGTCATTGACTACCCGTTGTTTGAACGAATTCACTACCTTTTGGTGGCAGGCTTTGATGTGTATGGCAATATCAGCCATCGCTTAAGCACGCGAATCTACATGGACTTTCTCCGCATGGAGGGCGAAGACAGTTTTTTAGCTTTTCTCCCCCCCACCTCACGAAAACAAATTCGAGACAGCTGGTATCAAGGACAAAGAAGTACGGTCGATGAACTGTTTTCAGGCCCTAAAGCGTGGTTGAATACCGAGGTGGTCAGTGGCTTTCAAACCGATAACCCACAGAGAGAGTTGTATCAAAACATACAAAACAGGGTGTCATCCACCCAACAACAGAGCGCCGCGATGAACCGATGTGGCAAGCCAAGCTGTCAAGCCACGCTCTCCAATCCAGAAATGAAAAAAATTGATCAAGCGATGCAAAAAATTGCACAGCTACAAGGTAAACAGCTACACGCCTTTCCCGATGTTGCCTTTATTCGCATCAAAATGAAACAAACAGAGGAGGATTTTGCCTACACTTTTATTCGTAATAAAGCCTATAAAAATGTCACCTCTGTTTTAGCGGATGAGAAACAACGAGACCGGGCTGACATTGATAAAGATACCATGACCGTCGTAAACTGGCTAGAAGGCGCTTACCCCAATTTCTTTTTCTCAGTAAAACAGTCGGAGATTGAGGATTTCGCCAAACAATGCGCCAACATTCACAGCAAAGAGGACTACGAAAAGTTTGTTGAACAATATGGTGTAAGACGCACCAATCCAGAATTCTGGCATTTGGCCGATTGGTTTGTTGAAGAACATGCCCGAAATAAACCCGTATTATCAGGGTTGTTTGATTTAAATCGTTATCAGAATCGTTAACAACTCGTAGCTTCAAGTCATTAAATCTTCTCTAGAATAAAAAAAAAGGGGGGGGAAAGAAAAAATGGAGTTAAATTCTTCCCCCCTGTTTGTAGAAGCGTTCTTTAAATTTCCATCTCTTCTTTAATTTGGGCGACCCATTCGCTAATACGCGTTTCGGTGAGTTCTGGCTGTTGATCTTCGTCAATTCCAAGACCGACAAAGAACTCTTCGTCTTCAGTCACGGCTTTAGACTCGTCAAACTCAAACCCGTCCGTTGAGGTATAACCTGCAGGCGTTGCGCCGTTTTCAACCGCAATGTCATGCATAAAGCCCATCGCATCTAAAAAGTATTCCGAGTAGTCCGCTTGATCGCCGAGTCCAAAACACGCTACGGTTTTACCGGTAAAGTCGATGGTTTTAAAATCTTCCCAAAAATCGTCCCAACTGCTTTGCAGTTCGCCGTAATACCAAGTGGGCTGACCTAAGATAATTTTATCGTATTTCGCAAAATCCTCTACGCTGGCCGTTGCAATATCATGCACTGTCACAAGGTCTGCGCCTATTTCATCTTTAATCAGATCCGCAACGCGTTCTGTGTTACCCGTATCGGTTCCATAAAATAGACCAACTTTACTCATGCTTTTCACCCTCTATGTAATATATAATAAACCTACTCCCGCTTAGAAAGCGAGAATACAATAAATTCTGAACGCTTAATGCCATTTAAGCAACCCGTATAACATTGCGTAATACTTAAGTTTGTATGAAAAACTCATCACCTGTTGACTGCTTTAAATGTCGTCATTTTTTTATTACTTGGGATGCCAGTAACCCAAGAGGCTGTAAAGCGTTTGGCTTTAAAACCACGCAACTGCCCAGCGCGGTGGTCTTAGAAACCTCTGGTGAACCATGTTTAAAGTTCAGTCCAAAATCGACATCCAATCCATCCAGCTCAAACAATGGCAATGGCTGGATTGCCTAAAACAATTAAAGTGAGACCTTAGGCTAACAACCGTTCCAACGCTTCCCATAAAAAATAAGCCCCCGGATCGGTTTTTCGATTCGGTGCAATATCGCAATGCCCCACCACATCGTGTGCCGATAAACTTGGGTAGGCTTGCCACAACGCTTTAATCACCCCAGCCAAACGCTCATATTGACTGGCGGTATAGCAGGTTTCATCCGAGCCTTCCAACTCAATGCCAATCGAAAAATCATTACACCCTTCGCGTCCCTTAAAGCAAGAGACCCCAGCGTGCCAAGCACGTCGATGAAAAGGAACAAACTGCACCACTTCACCATCTCGGCGAATCAAAAGATGCGCAGAAACCTTTAACGCCTGTATCTCTTTAAAATAAACATCTTCATCTGGGTCTAGTTGATTCGTAAACAGTTGCCCAATCGCCTCACCGCCAAACTGATTGGGCGGCAAACTGATGCCATGCACCACAATCAGCTCAGGTTCAACCCCCGCAGGGCGTTCATTGGCATTTGGACTTTCAATAAAATCCACTCCAACCAGTAATCCTGTTTGCGATTGTACCATATAAGGGTTTTCTAAACTGTGCGTTTTCATGCCCTTAGTATACCGTTAATTTGCTCTTTTTTTCGATCTAAAGGGCTCTCTAAACTTGATTTTCTCCGCTTTTATGAGCAATTTCCTCCTCAAAATAATCTAACACTTTATAATAAAATCCCTTTATCCAGATACAACGCTATAAACTGAATCACATGAATGATATAAACTACTTTGAAACACTCGAAAACACGGTCACCATTGCACTACAAGAGGACATTAAGGGCGGAGACTTAACCGCCGAACTGATTCCTAAAGAGACACAAGCAGACGCGCACATTCTTTGCAGAGAACCCGCTATTTTATGTGGTCGCCCATGGTTTGATGAAGTGTTTCGTCAAGTCGATTCAACTATTCAAATTGAGTGGTTAGCAGAAGAAGGCGATGATCTTTCAGCCGATCAAACCCTGTGTGTCATTAAAGGCTCGGCTCAAAGTATTTTAACGGCGGAACGAACCGCCTTAAATTTTTTACAAACGCTATCCGCCACCGCCACCGTCACCGCCCAATACGTTGCGATGCTAAAAGGAAGTCGCACTCAACTGCTCGATA
>JALSJT010000005.1 GCA_026989175.1 Thiomicrorhabdus sp.
TAATTTGGCTTCCAATTGTTGGTGGTTTACTCGTGCTATTTGCAGGGCGTAACAATCCTACACTCGCAAAATGGTTGTCATTATTCACCGTTGGATTAACATTTATTCTTTCAATTCCATTATGGACAGGATTTGATACCACGACCGCTTCGATGCAGTTTGTTGAAAATGTGCCATGGATTCCCATGTTTAATGTCAACTACCATCTTGGCGTTGACGGACTTTCAATGCCGTTAATTTTGTTAACGACCTTTACACAAGTCCTCGTGATAGTTTCGGCTTGGGATGTGATTAAAGAACGTGTTGAACAGTATATGGGTGCCTTCCTCATTATGGGCGGTATCATGGTGGGTGTTTTTGCTGCTCTAGATTCAATTTTATTTTATGTGTTTTGGGAAGCACTGTTGATTCCAATGTTTATCGTTATTGGTAAATGGGGTGGGCCTAAGCGTGTTTATGCAACCTTAAAGTTTTTCTTGTATACCTTCTTAGGGTCAGTCTTCATGCTGATTGCATTTATCTATATGTACTCGCAGTCTGGAAGCTTCTCTATTTTAGACTTCCAAGGGATGCACCTTGGAATGACCGCACAAATCTTTATTTTCTTGGCTTTCTTAGCCGCGTTTGCGGTCAAGATTCCAATGTTCCCAGTGCATACATGGTTGCCTGATGCGCATGTTGAAGCGCCCACTGCAGGTTCCGTTGTGCTGGCGGCCATTATGTTAAAAATGGGGGGCTATGGCTTTGTTCGCTTTAGCTTACCGATTACTCCTGATGCATCGATGACTTTAGATTGGCTCGTGATCGGCCTCTCTTTAATTGCAATTGTTTATATTGGGGTTGTGGCACTTGCACAGTCTGATATGAAGAAGCTGGTCGCGTACTCCTCTATCTCTCACATGGGGTTTGTAACCTTAGGGATGTTTGTAGTTTACGATATTATCGATTCAACAGGTTCGATGCAAGGCGCACAGTTAGGGATGGAAGGAGCGATGGTTCAAATGATTTCGCACGGCTTTATCTCTGGCGCAATGTTCCTCGCGATTGGTGTTTTGTATGATCGAATGCATACTCGTGAAATTTCCGCTTATAGTGGTGTCGTCAATAAAATGCCGATGTTTACGATGTTTGCAGTACTCTTTGCGATGGCCAATGTTGGTTTACCAGGGACATCAGGATTCGTTGGTGAGTTTATGGTTATCTTAAGTTCATTTAAAGCGAATATTTGGTACGGAACACTGGCAGCCTTGACCTTGATTATCGGAGCGGCGTATACGCTATGGATGGTCAAACGCGTCTTCTTTGGTCCCGTCACCAACGACAATGTTGAAAAACTGCAAGACTTAAATAAACGTGAGTTTGCATTGATGGCAACGTTAGCGATCTTCATTATTGGTTTGGGTGTGTTCCCAAGTCCATTAATTGAGGTCATGAATACTTCTGTTGAGCATTTACTTGTTCAAGCAACAACGTCTAAACTGTAATTAGGAATAGGTAGTTAACCATATGAATTTTGTTATTCCATCATTTGCACCAGCCATCCCAGAGATGGTGCTATTAGCACTGATTTCGTTTATTTTGATTGCGGATACGTTCTGGGCAAAACGCTTTAAATTTGCAACCTATTATGCAACTCAAATCAGTTTGGTTTTTGTAGGTTTCTTAATTATTACGAGCTTTGCGACCACTCAAGTGATTACCTTTAATGGGAGTTTTGTTCGTGATGGCTTTGCCGATGTCTTAAAACTCTTTGCACTGGCTGTCTCTTTTGGTGTGTTCTTCTTTTCAAGAGAGTACTTAGTTCAGCATAAGTTTTTCAGTGGTGAGTTTTTTATACTAGGCCTGTTCGGTGTACTTGGTATGTTCGTCATGATTTCGGCGCACAACATGATTACCATGTACTTAGGACTTGAGATTATGTCATTGGCGATTTATGCCATGGTTGCCATGCGTAAAGACTCGGCACAAGGACTTGAAGCTGCGCTTAAATACTTCGTATTAGGTGCCTTAGCGACCGGTATGTTGTTGTACGGTTTGTCGATGATTTACGGCGCAACGGGCTCGATTACCTTTCCAGAAATTGCTGAGATTATCGCCTCTGGTAACGTCAATAGCATGGTGCTTTCATTTGGTGTTGTTTTCGTGGTGATTGGTTTGGCCTTTAAACTGGGTGCAGTGCCATTTCACATGTGGGTTCCCGATGTGTATCAGGGCGCACCTACTGCCGCGACGTTATTTTTAGCTACCGCACCTAAAATCGCTGCGTTTGCAATGCTATACCGTCTATTAGCTGAGGCAATGCCTGGATTACTGGAAGATTGGCAGTCATTAATTATTATGCTTTCCGTTCTGTCATTAATCGTTGGTGCCGTTGTCGCCATTGTTCAAAATAACTTAAAACGTATGTTGGCTTACTCTGGTATTGGGCATATGGGCTTCTTATTGTTAGGCGTGATTGCCGCGACACCAGATGGTTATGCCTCTTCGATGTTCTATGTTGTGGTGTATGCCATTACGGGTGTCGCTGGTTTTGGTATTATCGCTGCGTTGTCTAGAACCGGTAAAGAGTTTGACTTAATCGCCGATTTTAAAGGTTTGAATGCACGTAACCCTTGGTTGGCCTTCATGATGTTAATGATTATGTTCTCCATGGCGGGTGTGCCTCCATTTATCGGCTTCTGGGCGAAAATACTCGTGATTGAAGAAGTACTTCAAGCAGGGTTCTTATGGTTAGCGGTATTAGCAGTGATTGCTGCGGTCATCAGTGCCTTCTATTACTTAAAAGTAATTAAAGCGATGTACTTTGATAAGCCAGAAGATACCTCTAGATTAGAGCCTCTTAATGGTCGTTTAACCATTGGGGTGAGTAGTATTGCCATCCTATTATTAGTGCTTGGGCTACTACCGAGCGCCATGATTGATATTTTCTTTAACAGTTTAAATGTTGTTTAAACGGCTTAAGGAAGTATAAAGAAGCCCGAATTTCGGGCTTTTTTTATGTCTTAAAGAGACCTTTGCACGAGAGGGGCGCGCGAGAAAAAAGAGATGAAATTTGACTGATTAAGGCGGAAATCGCAGGGAATACCTAGGTATTCGCAAGATTTTCAACAAAAATCAGGCATATTTTAGCCTTTTTTATCTGTGCATCCTTTCGTGCAAAGGTCTCTTAAAGAATAGGACATAATAAGATGTAGCAGAGGGGAGGGAAAATAAAGCCATAAAGGCTTGCGTTAATCTTTAAAGGCCCTATAATACGCCTCATTGAAACGCAGGATAGTTTCAAAATACATTGTCGCGGGGTGGAGCAGCTTGGTAGCTCGTCGGGCTCATAACCCGAAGGTCATAGGTTCAAATCCTGTCCCCGCTACCACATTCTAAAGCCAGATATTCAAACGCCTTAAACAGCGGGAGAAGTCTGGCTTTTTTTATTGAGAAAATACTCCCTATTTTTATTGGATATAGCATGGAAAATAAAGAGAAATCGAATGATTCAATTAAAGGTTAAACACTATTTTTTATCGGGTCTCGTGAGCGCCTTTTTAGGTTTAATGTTCTCCTTCCAAGCTGTGGCCTCTGACATAACGGATGAGCGAGAAATTATTTGGGTTTCAGCGCAAGAGAAGTCGATGTTACTGTCGGATATGCGAGCTTTTTTAGTGGCTTCTCAAAAAGTATTAGAGGCGAATTTAGCGGGTGATATGAAAGCAGTAGAAGAGGCAGCAAGGCTTGTTGGGCTTAAGTTATTTAAAGAAATGCCTGAAGATATGAATGAAAAATTGCCGATTAGTTTTACGATGATTGGACCCCGAGCCTATATGGGGTTTGAAGCCATCGTGTATGAAGCAACCGGTTCTGCGGATAGAGAAGCAATTTTTTCACAGCTTGCTCAGCTGCAAAAAAACTGCATTGCTTGTCATGCTCTGTTTCGATTTGAAGTAAAAGAGTAATTTACTTCCCTAATTCAAGTCTCTCTATTTGAGAATTAGAGTTATATTGAGACCTTTGCACGAAAGGATGCACGGATAAAAAGGGCTGAAATATACCTAATTTTTGTTGCACTCCAAGGGATCTTCCTACGGGGTGACATCTTGCGAATACCTAGGTATTATTTCCTGCGATTTCCGCCTCAATCAAATTTTATCTCTTTTTTCTCTCGCGCTTCTTTCGTGCAAAGGTCTCTTATTCTTTATGCTCAAGGATATTGGTGGTCTGTACATTAAAGAACTGAATACTTGCTTTTAGCTCCTTAGCTTGTTGTTGCATATCCTCTGCGGAAAGGCTGGTTTCGTGTACTAATGCGGTATTTTGTTGTGTTGCAATATTCAGTTGAGAGATCGTGCTGCTTACTTGAGCCACCGCTTGTGCTTGATCGGTTGATGAGTTTGCAATGAACTCGATCATTTCAGAGACCTCTTGTACCGATACGGTGATGTCTTTAAGTACATCACCCGATTCGGATGCCAGTTGGGAGCCTTGATCAATTCGTTGTACACTCTCTTCAATTAGGCTTTTAATATCTTTTGCCGCTTCGGCAGATTTACCGGCTAAGTTACGAACTTCACCCGCGACCACCGCAAATCCTCGTCCTTGTTCTCCTGCCCGTGCGGCCTCTACGGCGGCATTGAGTGCTAATAAATTAGTCTGAAAAGCAATCCCATCAATTAGACTGACAATATCTGAGATTTTATGACTAGACTCTTGGATTTTTTCCATAGCATCAATGGTTTTTTGCATCACGACTTGCCCCGTTTGAGCATTCTCTTGAACCTGTTTTACGGCGTGATTTGCATTGTTAGAGTTATCGGTATTATTTTGTACCGTCGTACTCATCTCTTCCATCGTGCCACTAGTCTCATCCATTGAGACCGATTGTTCTTTGATAATTTCAGTTAAATTTGCAGCACCTTGAGAGACAATGGAAGAGGCACTACTAATTGAAACGATAGTGTTGTCTACTTCATTGATAACGTTCAGTAGTTTTGAATTGGTGTTATTAATCGCTTGAGTTAATAGGGCAAGTTGTCCTGGATATTGGGTGGTGATTTTTTGGGTTAAATCACCCTCTTGTTGTGCGGTAACGACACGACTAATCTCTTTAATGGCTTTTTCTAATGCATCAACCGTGTCGTTTACTTCGGTTTTAAGTTGATTTAAATCGCCTTTGGCTTCAATGGTTACGCGCGTGCTGTAATTTCCTTGTCTTACATCGGACATTACTTGAAGAATATTGCCGATCGTACTGTGTAAGTTGTGTAAGGTACTGTCAACGTTATCTCTAAACTCTTTAGAGACATTTTGATTCATTTTAAAGTCAAAATTACCCTCATTTAAGGTTTGGAGTACTTTTTTAAGTTCGTTCATCATGCACTCAACACTTTCAGCACTGCCATTCACCCCCTCTTTTAATGTTTCTAGGTCGCCCGACAGTGGGGTTGTCATGCGCTGGCTAAAGTCTCCTGAGGAAACTGCGTTGACCACTTTATTTGCTTCTTGAATCGCATGTTGGAGTCGGTTCATTAATTGATTAAATGCACGGCTGATGTCCCCGATTTCATCTTGTGCATCATAAGGGGAGCGCAAGCTAAAATCATTGGTACTATCGGTTTGCTGAATGGATTTTTTAAGTGAATTTACCGCTCGCATAATTCGGCGATTAACCAGTATGGTAATCAATAAAACCAGTAGTGTGATAATCACAATAATGGTATTACTTACGCTACTTAAGACGCCTAGTTTACCCTCTAATAATTCTGTAATTTGTTTCTCAGTACTTTTAAGAACCTTATCCGTTTGATGAATGGTTTTACGCATTTTACCTTGCAGACCTGAGTTACTATCGAGTCCAGCTTGGATATAACCCTCGACCATTTTATTAAATTGTGTTTGGTAGTAGGCGAGTAGGCTTGAAATTTCATGGTTCTCAATCGGATCAAGGTTTGCCTTTTTTAAGGTTGTTTGCATGGTTGTAATGCCTTGATTAAACCGATCTACATATTTTGTTTGTAAGCGTAATAAAAAATCTTTTTCATGCCGTCTTAGCATGAGTAGGTCTTTATAGAGCATCAGGTTTTTAGCCTCTTTTGCTTCATATTCAATGGCATGAGCGGCGATTCTTAATTTTCCTTGAAGCCCTGATTTTTCATCTAACCCAACCTGCTCATAACTCTTAACCATCGCATTAAAAGATTTTTGATAGTTTTTTAAAACACTTGATAGTTTTTGGATGGAGCTTGTATCGGAATTTTCTTGCAATAAAAGCTGTTCAAGTTGGTCTATTTTTTGGAAGGTTTGGTCAAGAGAGGCGGTGAATTTTGTTTGATATTTTAAGTTTTTGCGCAGTAAAAAGTCTTTTTCATGCCGCCTTAACATTAAAATACCCGCATCAATTTCAGCTAAGAGTACCTGCCCATTATTGAGTTCAGACTCTTTATTAAGTGAGTAGTTAAGAGAGCTAATACTGATTGCACTCAAAAGAAGAACAAGAATAGAGATAAAGAGCATACTGCGTTTAATGGTCATGTTTAAAGCCACCTTTTGAACAGAGAATGAACAGGGAGTATTGACTACTCATGTTAGAGACATCTAATTTAAGATGCAACGCTTTTTGAACAAGAAAATTTTATAGGTCTCTTTATGTAATTTGTAAGGGGGGGAGAAAATTTTGAGTGGATATTTTAGTCGGCTCGCAACACTCGTTTATAATGGTGTTTTTCTTTGTGAAAGGCGCAAAACATGGCACAAATAGGGCAAATGAATCGTTTAAAGATTATCAAATCGCTTGAATTTGGTTTGTATGTGGATGCTGAAGCGTTGGGAGAGGTGTTAATCCCTAAGCGTTATGCGCCCAAAACGGCCGAAGTGGGGCA
>JALSJT010000006.1 GCA_026989175.1 Thiomicrorhabdus sp.
ATACTCGTATTGGTTTTGGTCCCAATGCGGAACATCCCGCCAGTGGTGTAGGGTACGCCGAGCAGGCCGCGGTGACCATTAGTTTGGCGAAAAAACCGGGCACCAATGCGGTCGATGTCGCCAATGCGGTGTTGGAAAAGTTGGAGACGTTAAAAGCGGGCGTGTTGCCCAGTAATATTGAGGTGGTGGTGACTCGGAATGATGGTGAAATTGCCAACAGTGCCGTTTCGCTTTTGATGGAACATTTGGCGATTGCGATTGGTTCCGTCGTGATTATTCTGATGCTGTTTTTAGGCTGGCGTGAAGCAGGCATCGTGGTCATTACCATTCCGATTATTCTATTTATCGTACTGTTTATTGGCTATATATCGGATCAAACCATTAACCGAATCACGCTGTTTGCACTTATTTTAGCGCTGGGATTATTGGTGGACGATTCGATTGTGGTGATTGAGAACATTCACCGGCATATTCATAACGGCTTTGACCCTAAGAACTTCGATCAAGTGATTATTAAAGCCACCAATGAGATTGGGAACCCTACCAACGTGGCGACCATTGCCGTGGTATTGGCGTTTTTACCGCTGTTATTTGTAACGGGGATGATGGGGCCATTTATGGCACCCATTCCGTTTAATGTGCCCATTGCGATGTTGGCCTCTTTACTGGTCGCTTATATTCTCGTGCCTTACATTGCGTATCGTTTTTTAAGTAAAAAAGCGATTAAAGAGATGCAAGAACGAGAGAGTTTAGAGACGCATCATGTTGAAAAAGAGGACTGGGTTCGACGTTGGTATCATAAAATTATGTTGCCTCTTTTAGAGAGTCGTACCAAGCGAAATCTGTTTTTATTTGTGGTATTGATGACGTTAATGGCCTCGATGCTACAGCCTGCTTTGCAGTTTTTACGAGACGACGGCATGAACAATCCACTGCACCCAGCAGGGGTTGAAGTGAAAATGTTGCCGTATGATAATACCAGCACCTTTTTAGTACAGGTCGACATGCCCGAAGGGTCGGCACTAGAGGCGACCGATCGAGTGGTGCGTTATGTTGGCGATTTACTCTCTGAAACGCCTTTTGTGACCAATTACAGTGTTTATTTGGGAGACCATGCCCCGATTGATTTTGCGGCACTGGTACGTGGTGACTTAATTAAAGAGGGCGAAAATTTTGCGCAAATTCGAGTAAACTTGGTGGATAAACATCAGCGAGATGTGTCCTCTCATGAGATTGTGCAGCAGTTCCATGAATCCCTTGACTCTTTACGCAAGGTTTTTCCTGAGGCAAATATTAAGTTGTATGAAACCCCGCCAGGGCCACCCGTGACCACACAAATTATGGCGGAGCTGTATGGCCCTGATTATGAAAAACTGCGTTTAGCGGCACAGGAGGTGACCGCCTCTTTTGAGCAGATCTATGGCTTGATTAATGTGGATAACTCGGTCACCGCCGATTCGGAAACCTATGAAGTAAAAATAGATCGGGTACAGGCAAATTTATTAGGCGTTTCACCTGCAAAAGCCTCTAAAATGCTGCGCGACTATATTCAAGGATTTGAGCTGGGCTACATGCACTTAAATAATGTACGTGAGCCCGTCGGTATTTTGGTCCGTTTGCCACGCAGTGAGCGTGCGGTTGCCGAGCAACTGTTGTCGTTACGAGTGCAGTCAGAGAGTGGCGAGTCCGTTCCACTGTCGGCCATTGCAACACTTGAAAAACTGCCTCGAAAGAAACCGATTATGTATCGAGATCAGCATCAGATGGTGATGGTGGGGGGCGAATTGTTGGCTTCAAGCCCCGTTTACGCCATCTTAACGCTGGATAAAATGCTGGATGAAGTATTACTGCCAGAGTCAGGCGTGACCTTTAAGACCAGTAACTTAGGGTTTGTAGAGGCGCACCCAGACGATGTGATGGATTACAACTTACTCTGGGGTGGCGAGATGCGCTTAACCTTAGACGTCTTCCGAGACATGGGCAGTGCGTTTATTGTGGCCATTATTTTGATCTACTTTGTTCTGGTTGGCTACTATCGCTCCTTTATGATTCCAGCGATTGTCATGGGGGCGATTCCGCTCACCATGATCGGGGTTTTTCCGGGGCATTGGATTACCGACCAAGCCTTTACCGCCACCTCAATGATCGGGGTGATTGCACTGGCGGGAATTGTGGTGCGAAACTCCCTGTTGCTCATCGACTTTACGTTAGAGTTTGAAGCGCAAGGAAAATCATTAAAAGAGTCGGTTCTGGAAGCTGGAAAAGTACGGTTCCGTCCGATTTTACTGACTGCACTGGCGATCATGTCCGCCTCAGTCATCATGGTCAGCGATCCTGTATTTGGTGGTCTAGCGGTCTCCATGATTTTCGGAACCCTATCGTCTACCTTGTTAACACTATTGGTTATCCCAGCGCTGTACTATATTTGGCGTTGGCACGGAGGTGTGAAACAGCAGGAGATGCGTTTGTTAGATAAAGGGTAATTTGGGCACGGGCGGAGAATATTCATAGACAACGCGTCTGTTAACCAGTATAATTCGCCGCTCATTTAGGACGGAGAGCTGTCTGAGTGGCTGAAGGAGCTCGCCTGGAAAGCGGGTATAGGTTTATCCCTATCGGGGGTTCGAATCCCCCGCTCTCCGCCATTTTCCTATTTGTTTTTTTCTAATACCTATTCGTTATTAGAACTCTATTATGGTGACTCTATTCGTCCCCTCGCGACGCTAAGTTGGGAACTCCGCCAGGTCCGGAAGGAAGCAACGGTACCTTCTGATGCGTGCGCCGAGGTAAGGCGGGTAGGGTTGCCACCCAATTTTTTTCAAATTATCTTTCCTTTTGTTTATCGATTCAAGTTAGAATTAATTTTATGATTTTCCTGACTTTAAAGGATGTAAGATTAAATTGGACTTATTTAAAGAAGTTTTTATTATTGCCGGCCCCAATGGAGCAGGAAAAACGACTTTTGCCGTTAACTTAAT
>JALSJT010000007.1 GCA_026989175.1 Thiomicrorhabdus sp.
ATAATGGCTGGATTCAGCATTTTGTAAATGCCGATGAGATCGCCAAAGAATATACACACCTTGATAGTCATTTAGCTAACTTTAAAGCCTCAAGAGTCTTTTTAAAAACGATTGATCGTCTTGAAAAAGGTAAAGAGTCTTTTGCGTTTGAAACAACACTGTCGGGCAAAGCCTACTTAAAAAGAGTGAAACGCTTAAAAGCGCAAGGGTGGAAGGTCTCTTTATACTATCTGCTTGTATCTTCTCCTGAAATCTCTGTTTCTCGTGTTGCTGAGCGTGTCGCACATGGTGGGCATCCTATTGCAAGCGAGATGATTTATCGAAGGTTTCCTAAGAGTTTGATGCGCTTTTATAATCAGTTTTTGCCTATTGTCGATTATGCCGAATGCATCTTAAATGAAGGTGAAGAACCTTTAAGCGTTTTTAAAAGCATTAATGGGAAAATTGTTGAAAAGAATGAACTTCTTTTTAAGAAGTTTTTAGCACTGGAGGCTTTATGCAGGAAATGAGTTTTTATCAACCAAAATTTGATGCGTTGCAAAACATGAAAGAAGCAGTTGTACGAGAGGTTCGCCGTAAGAAAGCATTAGGGCAGTATATGATAGTGGTTGAAGAGGGTGAAGTTAAAAAAATAGAGTTTTCAATTCTAAAGTCTCCTTCAGATAAAAATAATAATAAAATTAATCAGGCTGAGTGAATGAGTTCTACCGTTCTTGCCCGTAAGTGGCGTCCTAAGCAGTTTTCTGAGTTGGTGGGGCAAACGCATGTTATGCAGGCGTTGGCCAATGCCTTGGATCAGCAGCGGTTGCATCATGCTTACCTTTTTACGGGGACGCGTGGCGTGGGAAAAACCACCATTGCGCGTATTTTTTCGAAAGCCTTAAACTGCGAAAAAGGGGTCTCTTCTACCCCTTGTGGGGTCTGTGATGTTTGTCGATCTATTGATGAAGGGCGGTTTATTGATCTGATTGAGGTGGATGCGGCGTCGCGTACCAAAGTGGATGACACCCGTGAAATTTTAGACAATGTGCAGTTTGCACCGACACAAGGTCGTTATAAAGTGTACTTGATTGATGAAGTTCACATGTTGTCTAAAAGCAGTTTTAACGCCTTGTTAAAAACGTTGGAAGAGCCTCCTGAGCATGTTAAGTTTCTCTTAGCGACCACCGATCCCCATAAACTCCCGATTACCGTTTTATCACGCTGTTTGCAGTTTAATCTCATGCGATTAACGCAACCGCAACTGCAAAACCATCTTGAATTTATTATGGCGCAAGAGGCGTTGTCGTTTGATGCCAAAGCGTTGGGGCTGATTGCCAAAGCCGCCGATGGTTCGGCACGAGATGCGTTGAGCCTGCTCGATCAAGCGATCGCTTATGGCGCAGGAGAGGTGCAGTTTGGTGCGGTGCAAACCATGTTGGGTTGGGTCGATCAACAATACAGCATTGCGATATTAAATGCGTTAGCCAGTGATGATGCCGAACAATTGAGGCAAACCATTCAACAATTGGCGGTAATGGGGGTGAACTATCAAGCTCTATTAGCGCAGCTCATTGAGATTCTACACGCCTTGTCGTACAGCCAAGTGTTTGGTGATAGCACCGCCCTGTCGACTCTGCCTGAAGAGACGGTTCAAATACTTGCGGAGCATATTTCACCCGAGCGTGTTCAACTGCTGTATCAAGTGGCACTGTTGGCAAAACAAGATATGCTGTTAGCCCCAGATATTCGAATTGGGTTTGAAATGGCGCTCATTCGTATGCTGGCGTTTCAACCTGCACAACAAAGTACGGTGAGTCAGTCCCCTTCGGAACAGGGGGGGGAAGAAATTTTAGCACCCGAAAAACCAAGCTCCAATGCGTTAGATGGCTTGGCATCGGCACGCTCTTTAATGGCGAAAAAAACCGAAACGAGCCATGCAACACCTTCGATGCCACCTCAAACAGAGCCTCACGGAGTTCAGGAAGTGGCAGAGCCTTATATGCCACAACCTCCGTCTACAATGCCCTTTGAACCAGAGACCCGTCCAGTCATTTCGGGCTCTTCGGATCATTTAGAGCAAATTAAAGCGAGGTTGCAACAGTCGCGGGGAAAGTTTAATGGTGGCAATAGCGCCCCATTAAACGCATCGGCGCCTTCAAAAAGCCCTGCCACGCCGACAATATTGGAGGTAGCAGCCCAACCAGCGATGGATACCATAAGAGAGAAGGCCGCCGAGCGAGAGGTGACAAGGCAATCGTCGCCTGAACCCGTGTTTGAGATGAAACAGGGGGGGGGAGAACAAAATTATTTAGAAAAAAATGTCTCTGAAACCGTATCACTTGAAACGACAACCGAAAAGAATGACAATATTGCACAATGGTTGGATCTGATTGCAGAGCTTCCGTTAAAAGGCATGGCGGCTGAAGTAGCGCGTAACTCGGTGTTGATCACATGCTCAGAAACGCAAATACAGCTGAGTATTGATCCTGAACAAAACTACTCAAGACAAACGAGTGCACTTGAGCAGCTTTCTGCAGCGATTAAACAGCACTTTGGAGTAGATTTCCAGCTAGAGTTTGTGTCATCTTCCGAGCACTTCACGCCAGTGAAATATGAAAAGCAGCAGGCGGAAATTAGACAAAAAATTGCGGAACAGGCAATAGAGCAAGATGACGTTGTGCAGGCGTTGACTCAATCGTTGAGATTAGAGGTTGTCGCAGAAAGTATTCAACCAATTTAACAGAATCTTAAAAATAATAAGGAAAGTGAATATGTTTGGTGGTAAAGGCGGTTTAGGTAATTTAATGAAGCAAGCGCAAGACATGCAAAAAAATATGCAAGCGGCGCAAGAAGAGATTGCTAAAATGGAAGTGACAGGCGAATCGGGTGGCGGCATGGTTCAAGTGGTGATGACCGGTAAACATGAGTTAGTGAAAGTCACCATTGATGACAGCTTGATGGATGATAAAGAGATGTTAGAAGACCTATTTGCCGCGGCGGTAAACAGTGCTGTACGCAATGTAGAAGACGTTTCAAAAGAGAAAATGGGTGGCTTAACTGCTGGTATGGAGTTGCCTGAAGGGATGAAAATGCCATTTTAGGCATGGATTGTATTTGAGTGAAAAGCCCATTAATTCAAGAGCTGATTGAAGCATTCCGAATTTTACCTGGCGTAGGGCCTAAATCGGCACAGCGAATGGCATATTATATTTTGGAGCGCAATAAAGAGGGGGGGGAGAAATTATCTCAAACCCTTTCAAGAGCGGTTTCAGAAGTTGGCCATTGTGCGCTATGTCGCACTTTAACCGAAGAGAACACGTGTGCACTCTGTTTATCGACACAACGCAATTCAAACGAATTGTGTATTGTCGAAAATCCAACCGATGTGACGGTGATTGAACAGTCAGGCGTGTTTAAAGGAAAGTATTTTGTGTTGATGGGACATCTGTCGCCCATTGATGGCATCGGTCCAAGTGCATTAGGATTAGACTTGTTAGAAGCACGGTTGGCTCGTAATGAGATAACCGAACTTATTATCGCCACCAATCCAACCGTGGAAGGTGAAGCGACGGCTTTTTATATTCAACAGCTTGCCGATTCGTTTGGTATATTAACCACACGGTTAGCACAAGGTATTCCGCTCGGTGGGGAGTTGGAGTATTTGGATTCAGGTACATTGACACAAGCATTTATTGCACGAAA
>JALSJT010000008.1 GCA_026989175.1 Thiomicrorhabdus sp.
TCTAACTGCCATAATTTTTTGTTAGTCCCGTGCGGATCACGTCCGCATAATTTTAAAATTGAGGTGCAAAGATAGGTAATTTGATTAATATTCAAGAGGTTAGTGTGAATATAATTGTCCGGCTTTAAGGTGCGCCGGATGTGCGGAAGTTGTAGCCTCACCCTAAAAGGACAGACCCTGTAAGAAAATGGCGATCGAAAGAAAAAATAGCTATATTTGCCAAATAATGTCAAGACAAACTTATGTCAACAATCTTTGGCAGTAAAATCAGGACACTTCGAGAAGAAAAACAAATCCCTCAACGACAGGTAGCTGCTGCCTTAGAAATAGATACAGCAACATACTGTAAGATTGAAAAAGGCGACAGACGGGCAAAAAGAGAACAAGTGGCCGTTCTTTCTGAACTGCTTGAAGTTGACGCGAAAGAGTTAATTCGTTTATGGTCGGCAGACAAGGTTTACGACATTATTGCCGAAGAGGAAGAGGCAACACAAATTTTACATGTAGTTGCCGAAAACATTTTAAAATACAAACGTAAACCTGCCAGATTATGAAGCCATTGGTAAAATACAGAGGAGGGAAATCAAAAGAAATCCCCCATTTGATGAAACACATACCACAATATAACGGACGATATATTGAGCCGTTCTTTGGCGGTGGAGCGTTATATTTTCATTTAGAACCCCAAAAGGGAATCATAAACGATATTAACTCAAAATTAATCTCATTTTATTTGGGAGTTAGAGACAATTTTGAAACCATCAAAGCCGAATTAACTGAAATTGAAAAAATTTACAAGATAAACCGAAAAAGATTTGAAAAACTAAAAAGGGAAAATCCAGACAAACGCGTTAAAGATGAAAACGAATCTCTATATTATCAAATTAGAGATATGTTCAACAATTTGACTGAAAAGAAATATTCTGATGCCTTACTTTATTTCTTCATTAACAAGACTGCGTATTCGGGAATGATACGCTACAACGCTAAAGGTGAGTTTAACGTGCCTTACGGACGATATGCCAGCCTAAACACTTCTTTGGTAACAAAATCACACAGTAAATTACTTGCTAACACAGAAGTTTATAACCTCGACTATTCCGAAATTTTTAAAATGGCTGCCGAAGATGATTTTATGTTTTTAGATCCGCCCTACGATTGTGTTTTCTCAGACTATGGTAATGTTGAATACAAAGACGGATTTAATGAGGAAAATCACATTGAATTAGCTAATCAATACAGGCAACTAAAATGCAAGGCCCTTATGGTTATCGGCAGAACTCCTTTGACTGAAAAGTTATATGGAGATATGATTGTTGATGAATACGGAAAATCGTATGCAGTGAATATTAGAAACAGGTTTAAGTCTGAAGCAAGGCATATCTTGATTTCAAACTATGGTAATGTGGCTCAAAAACATTTTCCACAAATCCAATTTGACAAAGATTTAGCGCTGTAATACAATATGGCAAGAATAGATAGTAAAGTAATTTTTGTTACCACCTCCCCACGAACACCAACTAAAATGATTCCTGAGATCGGGTTATTGCATACCGGTTTTGCAGGACAACCATGGAATAAGGAAACCCAAAGGGCTTTTATGGAGTTATTGAGAGAGGAAAACTTTTTCAACGGCAAAGCCGCAAACGATCCCGCATTTAGTGCAAGAGACCGAATAAACAGAGCGCCTAAAGCTCTTGGTTTCGTAGTTCTTTCGCCAACAATACAACTAACTGCAGCAGGAAAAGAATTAGTAAGTTCAAGGAGAAAAGACGAAATATTTTTAAGGCAGTTACTTAAGTTTCAAGTTCCTTCTGTATTTCATAAACCTACTGAAAACGCGGCTGATTTTTGGGTAAAACCGTATCTTGAACTTTTCAGACTCATTAGACACTTTGGCTCTTTGAAATTTGATGAATTAATGATGTTCGGTTTGCAATTAGTTGACTATCGAGAGTTTGATACAATTGTTGAAAAAATCAACCAATTCAGAATAGCCAAAGCACAGAATAAAGGCAATTACAAGAAATTCCGTGCTGAGTATTTGGAGAACGAACTCCGTGAAATATATGGTAGCGACATAAGTTCAGGCAACACTAAAACAAGAGAAACAATTGATGCTTCAATAGCAAAGTTCTTGAAAACCAAAGCAAGTAATATGCGTGATTATACTGATGCTTGCTTTCGTTATTTGAGAGCAACAGGATTAGTCAACATTTCGCATTTGGGAAAATCCATTTCAATTGTTCCCGAGAAAATTCAGGAAGTTGATTACTTCCTTCAAAATGCAGATAGAGCACCTTGCTTCATTGACCATGAAAGACGATATATTGAATATCTTGGCAATCCGCAAGTTCCGAAGCTATTAACAGACAATAGAGAATTACTTGAGCAAAAACTGCATGCTGAATTTCCGGAACTCGAAATACCAAAAACCGCAACATTAAAAGACCTCAAAAACATATTCGCTGACGCGTTAGAAAACAGAAAAGAGCAACTTTTAACAGTACAAGTTGCAGCGATTAAAGATTACCGATTGTTTGAGGAGATAAATACAACATTTGAACAAATACTTGATAATTCGCTTTATGACACGCCATTAATGCTGGAGTGGAATACTTGGAGAGCAATGACAATGTTGGACGGTGGAAGTATTAAAGCGAACCTGAAATTTGATGACTTTGGTAATCCAATGTCAACAGCACAAGGCAATATGGCTGACATTGTTTGTGACTATGGTGACTTCGGTTTAATAGTTGAAGTAACAATGCAAAGCGGTCAGAGACAATATGAAACAGAAGGAGAACCCGTAACGAGGCACCTCGCAAAATACAAGAGAGAAACCGAAAAACCAGCTTACTGTTTATTTATTGCACCAAACATAAATGATGCTTGCAAAGCACATTTTTATGCACTGCACAAAATGAACATTAAATATTATGGTGGGACTTCGACAATAGTTCCTTTACCATTGAGTGTTTTCATTAAAATGGTTGAGGACTCCTGCAACGCAAATTATGTTCCCGAACCAAGACACGTCCAACAATTTTTCGAGCGTTCAAACGAATTGGCACACTCGACAGACAACGAAGTAGATTGGTATAACGGAATAACACGAGAGGCGTTAAATTGGCTGATAGAATAAAGGGCGAAGGCATAACAAAGTATAAGAAACATAGGGCAGGCAAGGGTTTCAGAGAGTTTAGTGCATTTAAGTAGCATTTATCTCGGCCGTAATAGTATCGCTCCCAAAGCCTTTTGTTTTATTGCCGTTAATTGTAATATTGCGTTAGGCTCAACACTAGTAACATAACGCAAATAATTAAAGAAACTACCATAACCCGGTTTATGCACGATTTTCGTGAATAATGATGTAAAATTAACGGACAAACGTCTGTTTGCCAGCCAATTGCATCAGGGCTGCATATTTCGGTTCAAAAGATGCCAGTCATTTCGGTTTGAGGGAGCCAGTCATTTCGGACTAAGGTAGCCATTATTTCGTTTCGAAAGGTGCCACTTATTTCGGAGTTGGAGCCAGTTTTCCGGTTCTAAAGATGCCACCCACTCAGATCAAAAACGTATGTCATATCTAAAAACATTTTGAGATATGGCAAATAAACTTGATCCGATGGACTTAAAACAAATTATCAACCTTCATTTAGCCGGAGAAAGCAACCGGGGTATTTCAGATATGCTTGGCATTAGCCGCAAGACGGTTAACGCCTACATGAAGTTATTTCATGCCAGCGAGGTTCCGTTAAAGGAGCTATTGGCGCTGGATGCAGCCTCTTTGAGGGAGCTGTTTCCGATAAAGACTACCATTAACAATGCCCGTTATGACCGGCTAATGCGCTACTTTGATAAAACCAAGTTAGCTCGATACGCGCCAGGGTTTACGCTTCAATACCATCATTTAGAGTATCAGCAAATTGACCCGGAACCTTATAGTTACACGCAGTTTTGCTTACATTTTAACCGCAGGTTTAAACAACTTAGCGGTTCGATGAAACTGGAGCATAAAGCTGGCGATCAGCTGATGATCGATTTTGCCGGAAAACATCTTTACCTGACCGATAAACAGACCGGGGAACAAACAGCTGTGGAAGTTTTTGTATCAATCCTTCCATGTAGCCAGTACACTTATGTTCAGGCTTGTAAAAGCCAGAAGCGTGAAGACCTTATCCGGTGTATTACCGGTGCCCTGGGTTATATTGGTGGTGTTCCCAAAGCCATTGTATCGGATAATTTAAAATCCGCTGTTAGCCGAAGCAGTAAATATGAGCCGCAGATTAACAAAAGCCTGAAAGAGTGTGCGCTTCATTATGGCTGTGTAATCAACCCTGCCCGCCCCTATCATCCACAAGACAAAGCGCTGGTAGAGAATGCCGTAAAACTGGTTTATCAGCGCATTTATTATCCCTTACGGGAGATGACATTCTTTTCATTACAAGAGCTTAACCAAGAGATACGAAAGCTTCTTGAGGGCTTTAACGATTATCTGTTCCAGTTAAAAGAAGCCTCGCGCAAAGAGCTTTTTCAACGTATTGAAAGAAGGGAGTTAAAGGCGCTTCCCGCTGCCCCTTATGAGGTAAAGAACTATTGCCGGGCAAAGGTGCAAAAGATGGGCTACGTGTTTTTCTCTGTCGGTAAAGCTTATTACAGTGTGCCCTACCGTTACATCGGCAAACAAACGCAAATACATTATACAGCTACCCAGATAGAGGTATACTACAACCGGGACCGTATTGCCCTGCACAAAAGAACTGCTTCAAAAGGAACCTACAACACCATTAAAGAGCATTTATCCAGCAATCATCAAATTTACAAAGACTGGTCACCGGAGTATTTTAAAAAGCTTGCCCAGCCACATGGGGAGTCAGTAATGATGTTTATTGAACAGCTTTTAAACCAGGCCGCTTATCCGGAAGTTGGTTACAAAAGCGCCATGGGAGTGATACAGCTACACCGGCAGTATGGCGCTGAGCGGCTTAACAAGGCTTGCGCAAGGGCACTCTACGGAAACTTCCTCTCTTATACAAGGGTAAAGAACATTCTGCAAAACCACCTGGACAGAGAGTATCAGGACCTTGATAAACTCAATGATACCCGCTCACACATCCCTGAACACACCAATATCCGCGGGGCGGGGGCCTATAACTAAGTAACCATTAAAACAACATAATTATGAACAAGAATCAAACAGTAGAGAAACTAAACCAGATGCGTATCTATGCCATGGCACAGATGTACCAGCATCATTTAAAAAACAACCAGCACAACGACACCACACCGGATGAATACCTGGCCTTGTTAGTGGATCATGAATGGGAACAAAGGCAGAACAACCGCATACAGCGGCTAATCCGTCAGGCCGGATTTAGACAAAACGCCTCCATTGCAGAAGTGGACCTTAAAACGGTACGTAACCTGGAGAAAAATATGTTCAACAGACTTAGTACGTTGGGTTTTGTAAGCAAAAAAGAAAACCTGATTATAACCGGCCCATCTGGCGTTGGCAAGAGTTACCTCACACAAGCCCTGGGACATCAGGGCTGTCTGTTGGGCTTTAAGGTGCAATACCAGCTGGCGGCCCGTTTATTTAACAGACTTAAGCTGGCTAAACTCGATGGGACCTACGATAAGGAACTTAAAAAACTAAGTAAAACAGATATCCTGATCCTGGACGACTTTGGCTTGCAGGCTTTTGATAATCATGCCAGGGAAACGCTCATGGACATTATCCAGGACCGGTTCAACCAAAAATCAACCTTTGTATCCTCACAAATCCCGGTATCGGCCTGGTATGATATTATCGGTGAAGGAACAATCGCAGATGCAATACTGGACAGACTGGTTAACTCTTCGCACAGAATAGACCTTAAGGGGGAGTCCATGAGAAAAAACTTTTTACAATGAGACTTGATTTTTTTTACTATTTTTAACCGATCTTTTTGGGTGGCACCCATACTCCGAAATAGCTGGCACCCATAGACCGAAATATGCAACCCTCGCTTATGAAAATTAACACCCGGTTTTATTGTTCTTCAGCAGACCCTATGTAGGAGTACCCTATAACCTATCCAACTGTAATTTACATATTTCCTCCGAGCCCTCTATAATAATGCACTAAATTTATAAATAACTACAAGAGTGACTCGCAGGGGTAAAAATAAACTATGAGTGAAGGAGGGTTAGTATATTTTACTGTATTTATTAGAACTTAGCCTCTTAGATTAACAACTTTTACTTTATAATAACTCTCTTGGTTAATGTAGAAGTAGCATTTGTGGTTTTTACAAGATAAACACCTGCTCCAAACGAATTGGCAGGTACATTTAAAGCACCACCCGTTATTTTTTGTGAAAACAAAAGATTTCCTGTCAAATCATAAATTTCTACGTTAACATTTCCTTCCTGATTGGTAGTAACTTTAAAAGATTTGGTAGCTGGATTGGGGTAGATGGTCAAGCCTTCTGTAGGTAAGTCTTCCTCCTCTTTAGACGTGGTTTCATTGGTGGTTCTTAAAAAAGCAGTTGACCTAGCAATATATTGAGCACTGCCACAGACTGATGCCGGATCGGATGGTAAGGTTGACCCAACACATGCGCTTGGTTCTCCGATTTTGATATGTACATTAGTGCCTAGTGTCATGTCAAGATAATATTGTCGGGTATAGTCGTTTGAGTTTAATTCTTGCATCATCTGTTTTAAATTGCCAGTTAATCTTAGCTTCTTTGTTT
>JALSJT010000009.1 GCA_026989175.1 Thiomicrorhabdus sp.
ATTAACGACTCGGTGACTCAGATTAAACGAACCATGCAAGAGATTGAAAATACCGGAAACCTTTCATTACAAGTACCAGAATTAAGCAAAGATGAGTTTGGTGATATTGCACATGCTTACAATCGTTTTACCCAAAACTTTAAGGTGATGATGGATCAAACCAATGAGGTATTGCAAAAAATTGCCAATGGTGATTTTACTGGGCGCATGGACTTGCCATTAAAAGGGGACTTGGATCAGTTAAAACAAGGTGTTAATGGCTCGGCGGAGAGTGTAGAGTTTATGATGTCACAACTCTCAGTGGTGATGGATGGTTTGGCAAAAGGGGACTTTAGTGTACGGATGGATCAAAAAGTACCTAAAGCCTTTAGAGCGCAAGTGGATGGTGCATTAGGCATTATCTCCTCCGCTTTTAAAGAAGTAGGCACGGCCATGCAAGCGATGAAAGAGGGTGAGTATTCTGCACGCGTTGCGTCGGAGGTTCCTGGCGAATTAAATGATATGAAAGTGGCAATTAATGCGGCATTGAGTAATTTAGAGGCCGGTATTAATGAGATCAATCAGGTGATGAACGCGCAAGCACAAGGGGATTTATCACTTCAAATACAAGGAAAATACCAAGGTGCATTGGGTGAGTTAACGCAAGCCATTAATAACAGCTCGACACAAATGCGATCTGTGATTACTGATGTTAAAAATACAGCGGATACCGTACGAGTCGCAGCCTCTGAAGTTGCTCAGGGCAGTGACAGTATTTCAGATCGTTCGCAATCTCAAGCCGCTTCACTTGAGGAGACTGCCGCTTCGATTGAACAGATGACCGCCACCATTAATCAGGCGACCGACTTAGCCGAACAAGCGGCTTCACTCTCTAGTGAGGCGATTGCCAGTTCACAAAAGGGTTCTGAAGTGATGAGTGAAACGGTTGAGGCGATGGAGCGAATTTATGAGGTGTCGGTGAGTATTAACGATATTATCTCACTCATTGATAATATCGCCTTCCAAACCAACCTATTGGCACTAAATGCGGCCGTTGAAGCGGCTAGAGCGGGTGAACACGGTCGTGGGTTTGCGGTGGTGGCATCAGAGGTCCGTAGCTTAGCAGGGCGCTCCGCAGATGCAGCAAAAGAGATTAAGGTACTGATTGAAAAAACCAATGCTGAAGTTTCAACGGGAACCGATTTGGTGAAAACCTCTGGTGATGCACTGCATGTGATTAATCAGCAAATTGGAGAGGTCAGTACGATGGTGTCTGAGATGGCGCGAGGATCACAAGAGCAAGCGTTAGGCATTGATCAAATCAATATTGCCATGACTTCATTAGACCAAGCGACTCAAGAGAATGCGGCGTTGGTTGAAGAGACAGCAAGTGCGGCGGTACAGATGGCGAGTGATGCGGATACATTAGCGGGAGTGGTTAATAAATTTAAAGTTTAAAGGGCTGATAAACCTCAATGGCTTGATTGGGGAAATATTGCGTTATTAAAAAAGGCTGCCTCTCATCTGAGTGGTAGCCTTTTTTATTCGTGCAATAGTCTCGTTAGTTATTCTTACGAATCTGAACCAAAATACCAAACAAAGGGTGATCAATGTAGTGGAGTTCACCGGGTTTGATTTTTCGACTTTCAACAAGGTTAAAACGCCAGTGCGTCGGTAGGTAATCTAAATCAACCTGTTGGTTTTCTGCAACGGCTTCTCGTACTTTTAAGGGGATTCTTTTTTCCACTTCTAAATCAAACTGCACATGGGCAAAACGGGTTTTGTAGAGTTTTACCGTGCCAAGTAGGTTGCTACTGCCAGCACGGTCGTTCTCAATTAAGACGGTTGGTGTTTTTTTCGGGCTATAAGCGTTTTGTGACCAAGCTTGGTGAAATAGTATACGGTAATTTTTAGCCACCTTTTCGGCTACGGTGGTGAGCTGGGTGTTGCGCTTTTTAAGGTAGAGTCGAGATTTTTGTGGTGCAGAGAGCGAGACGCTGTTATCGGTGTTGGGTAGCTCGATTTCATCTGGCCAGCGCTCTTCGGTCCAGCCTTTTAGAGCAAGGTTTTCAAATACAATCACTTCAATCGTGTAGTTAGGCGTTTCGGCTTTCGCATATGTGTGTACGCCCATTAACCCCGTGATAAAGCTGAGAGCCACCAATCCTTTGAATGCTTTTAATAGGGGTGGGGACAAAGTGAATTGAGCTTGCTCAAGAGAGGGTACTCTGGTGTAGTTTTTTTGAAATTGGATTGACATGGTGCAGTGCGTCCTCTCTTTTTTTAGCGAGCTTCTGGGTTACGAATATTCTTAATCAAGAGCTCGATGGCGTGAATACGTTGGGGTATTTCAGGCATTGTATCGAAAAACTTTAGTTCCGTTTGGCCTTTTAGTTGATATTGCTTAGGCTGTGACTGAATGAGCTGAATTAATTTAAGCGGGTCAATATCGGGTTGTGCGTTAAACTGTACTCGAACCATGCTGTCGGTTGCATCCAGTTTGGTGATGCCGATGGGTTCAATTAAGAGCTTTACTTGTGTCACCAGCAGTAGATTTTTAACTTGATCTGGCAACAGGCCAAAGCGATCAATCATCTCGACTTCCAGCTCTCTCAATGCGCCTTTGCTGGTGACACTGGCGATGCGTTTGTAAAAGACCAGTCGGGTGTGTACATCGGGCAGGTAGCTTTCTGGGATAAGAGCGGGTACGCTCAAATTGACTTCGCTACCAGTGTGCAGCGTAGTGTTAAGCTCGGGTTGTTTGCCTGATTTTAAGGCATTTACGGCGCGTTCCAGTAGCTCGCTGTAGAGTCCAAAGCCGATCTCTTGAATTTGTCCAGACTGACCATCGCCCAACAGTTCACCTGCTCCCCGAATTTCTAAATCGTGGCTGGCTAACATAAATCCTGCGCCAAGCGTGTTGTGCTTGGCAATGGCGGTTAGGCGTTTTTCAGCGTCTTTGGAAATGGAGGCTTTGTCACCGGTAAACAGGTAGGCGTAAGCACGATGGTGTGAGCGACCGACACGACCTCGGAGTTGATGCAGTTGTGCCAGTCCAAATTTATCGGCTCGGTCGATTAAAATAGTGTTGGCGGTGGGAATATCAATCCCGGTCTCGATGATGGTGGAGCAGACCAGTATGTTGTAACGGCGGTGGTAGAAGTCTTCCATCACCGCTTCAAGTTCACGTTCGTTCATTTGACCGTGGGCAAACGTCACTTTTGCTTCGGGGATGAGCTCTCCCAGGTGTTCAACCATCTGCTCCATTTTGCTGACTTGGTTGTAGAGCACGTACACTTGTCCACCACGGCGAATCTCTCGCAGTGAGGCTTCTCGCACCACATCGTCGTTCCACTCTTGCACAAAGGTTTGTACCGCTAAGCGTTTGGCAGGGGGCGAGGCGATAATCGAGAGGTCGCGTAGATCATTCATCGCCATATTGAGGGTTCGCGGAATGGGCGTGGCGGTCATGGTTAAAATATCGACTTCGGCACGCATCTTTTTCAGTTGCTCTTTTTGACGCACGCCAAAACGATGCTCTTCATCGACAATGATGAGTCCGAGTTCTTTGTAGTGCACATCTTTTTGAATCAGTTTATGCGTGCCAATAATAATATCAACTTGACCTGCTTTCAGGTCTTCTAATGTCTTTTTTTGTTCTTTAGGGGGTTGAAAACGGGACAGCACTTCAATGCGCATTGGCCACTCTGAAAAACGGTTTTTGAAGTTTTCGTGGTGTTGGTGTGCCAGCAGGGTAGTCGGCACTAAAATGGCGACTTGCTTGCCATCGTAGGCGGCAATAAATGCGGCGCGCATGGCGACTTCGGTTTTACCAAACCCCACGTCACCACAAATGAGGCGATCCATCGGCTTGTCGGAGTGCATGTCGTCATACACGGCTTCAATGGCTTGCTGTTGGTCGGGCGTCTCTTCAAACGGAAAGCTGGCAGAGAAGCGTTGATAGGCTTCGGCGGGCGTTTTAAAGGCGTAACCAGGGCGAGCGGCACGTTGGGCGTAAATATCGAGCAGTTCGGCGGCAACATCGTGTACTTTCTCGGCGGCTTTGCGCTTGGCTTTCTCCCAGCGGTCGCTGCCCAGTTTGTGCAGCGGTGCGGTTTCAGGGGTTGCGCCGGTGTAGCGACTGATGAGGTGCAGTGAGGTAACGGGCACATACAGCTTGGCATCACCTGCGTACTGCAACATTAAAAATTCTTTCTCTTCGTCATGAATTTCAATGTTCTCTAAGCCAAGATAGCGACCCACCCCGTGGTCGATATGTACCACGGGGCTGCCAATATCAAGTTCAATCAGGTTGCTGATGGCGGTGTCAAAGTCGTTGTGTTTGCGTTTACGACGACGTTTTTGGATGACCGTTTTGCCAAAAATTTGCGATTCTGAAATCAAACAAAATTCATCGGTGTAAATGGATTCTTCTAGCGGACTGACTACAATAGAGGGCGTTTTTGAACGTCCTTGACTGTGTTCGAGTGCCTCATTCCAGTGTTCAACAATGCGGGGCTTATGTTTGTGCTTAGCTAAAAGCGTAAGTAAGGTCTCTCTGCGCCCTGTACTTTCGGCACTGAAGACCACAGCGCCTTGGTACTGGTCTAAAAACGCGTTCAGTTTGGCGAGTGGGTAGTCGCTTTGCGCTTGAATATCCAAATTGGGCAGTATTTTGGTTGGAAATTGAGTGGTATTTTTACTCGAAACGGTGGGTTCAAGTGTGATGCGATGATAGGCTTTCAGCGCGGTTAAAAAGGCGACTTTATCGAGAATTATCTCGCTGGGCTTGAGCAGTGGAAAATCGGGGTTATGTTGCCCAACTTGATAGCGTTCATCGTACTCGTGTTGAATTTTATCGAGGGTATTGTCTAGGTTCTGTTGTTCGTCATGGAAGTCAAAAAACAGGGTATTTTCTGGCAAGTAATGAAAGAGCGTGGTCAGTGATTCGTGAAAGAGGGGGAGGTAATATTCTAACCCGCCGACGGACTGTTTTTCAGAGACCGATTGATATAAGTGCGACTTTCTTGCGTCCGTTCCAAAATAGTCTTTAAATTTTTGTCTAAAGAGATCAATGCCTTGCTGTGTGAAGTTAAACTCCTTTGCGGGAAGAAGTTTGATCTCATCTATCTGCTCAATTGAGCGTTGATTGTCTGGATTAAAGCTACGGATGGTCTCAATTTCATCATCAAACAGGTCAATACGAAAGGGGGTTTTGCTGCCCATGGGGAAGAGGTCAATAATCGAGCCTCGAATGGCAAACTCCCCATGTTCCATCACTTGGCTAACCCGTTGGTAACTGCTGGCTTCGAGCTTTTTGGTGAAGGGTTCAATCTCTAAGGTATCGCCACAGGCGAGTAAAAAGGTGAACTGCTGAATGTAGTCCAACGGTACAATTTTTTGAATGACGGTGGAGATGGGCAGGATTAAAATGCCCTGTTTTAAATGGGGCAGACGGTATAAGGTTTTAAGCCGTTCCGAAATAATGTCTTGATGCGGTGAAAATTGATCGTAAGGCAGGGTTTCCCACTCTGGAAAGGAGAGAATATTCTCATTCTGCGGTAACAAAAACGCTAAGGACTCATGCAACTGGCTAGCGGTTTGACTGTCTTGCGTTAAGACCACCACCAAACCCGAAGCGTGGCGATAGGTATTGGCAATTGCCAGCGCACTTTCGGAGTGATTGAGAGCGCCCCAGTAAGAGCGTTGGCCTTTTAAGGTGATCTGTTCGGTCGCGAGCGGTGTGCGTGTTGTCTTCATAAAAGTCTTAGCGTATTTAACATTAAAATTAGGAGCCTATTTTAAACGACTGGGGGGGGAAAAAAAGTGCAAAAGCTATAGTATCTTAAAATAAGATATTAGCATTAGGTTATAGGGCTTTTACTTGATGTTTAAGATGGTTTACTATGGTGATTATATCGATTTTTATATAGGGAAATAGTGATGGCAGTTGTAGTGGTAATTGGGGCAAGTACCGGTGGTTTACCGATGTCTTATGATCTTCGTAAACATTTGGATAAAGGGCATACCGTTAAGGTGGTGAGTGCGGTAGAGGAGTTTAATTTTATTCCGTCTAACCCTTGGGTAGCGGTTGGGTGGCGCAAGCCTGAAGCGATCTCTTTTAAATTAGAGCCCTACTTAACCCGTAAAGGCATCGAGTTTTACCATCAAACCTGTACGGGTATCGACCCCATTGAGAATAAAATCACGTTGGGGGATGGTTCAGAAATGGCTTACGACTACTTAGTCTTGGCAACGGGGCCCACCCTAGCGTTTCACGAAGTAGAAGGCTTGGGGCCTAAAAGTCAGGGCGGCTTTACCACCTCTATTTGCACCACGCCACATGCCACGGAGGCGTTTGAACAGTGGGAAGCATTTTGTAAAGAACCTGGACCCATTGTGGTGGGCGCGGTACAAGGTGCTTCTTGCTTTGGACCTGCGTATGAGTTTGCAATGATTATGGAAACTGATCTGCGTAAACGTAAAATTCGCAATCAAGTTCCAATCACCTTTGTAACCGCAGAGCCGTATATTGGTCATTTAGGGCTAGGCGGCGTCGGTGATTCGAAAGGGCTTATGGAATCGGAGATGCGTCAGCGTCATATTAAGTGGATTTGTAACGCAAAAGTGACCAAGATTACCGATGGTTTGATGTTTGTCGATGAGCATAATG
>JALSJT010000010.1 GCA_026989175.1 Thiomicrorhabdus sp.
CGCGTTGCAGTGCGCTTTTTACTCGCTCTAAACTGGTTTCGGTCACCAGCATTTGCACCATGCCTTGCAATTCTCCAATCACCTCTTGATTGTCTAACCAAGGTGTCAGTAAACGCAACATCGCTTCAAACCCTTGCAGATACCATTGACTTCTTAGGTTCCAATCGGCGGTAACCAAGGGGTGTACCGTCCCCGCTAAATTGCCTGATGCTTGGGTGGCGACTTCTGATTCCGCTTCCAAAACCGTCACCTGCCACCCCGCCTTGGCTAGTTGATAAGCGACACTGGCACCGGCAAGCCCTGCGCCGACCACGATCGCTTTGCCTGTTTTAACGGGCTCAGGACGACAAAACCAAGGGGCTTTAGAGTGAAATGGTCGTACTCGCTCCAGCTGACCAAAACACATCTCACGTTTTTTACCATAGCCACTGGATTTTTGTACTGTAAAGCCCGACTTTTGCAATGCACGGCGCACTTCGCCTGCGGCGGTAAAGGTCGCAAAGGTGGTCTGCTCATGACTTAAACGCGCCATCTGTTGATACAGCGCGGGTTGCCACATCTCTGGGTTTTTACTTGGCGTAAAGCCATCCAAAAACCAAGCATCCACTTGACTACCCAAAGAAGCATCACACTCTGGCAGACCTTTAAGCACATCGCCAAACCATAAGGTTAGGCGTACCCGTCCATCAAATAGCCAAACATCATGACTGCCAAAAACCAACAATGGATATACCCTTTTGAGTTCATCGCTAAGCGCTTTAAACTGGGGATATTGACCATGCACTCGTTCAATATCAGCCCAGCGCATAGGGTATTTTTCAAATGAGATAAAATGCAACTGATGATCGGATCGGCCATGGTTTAACCAGTGCTGCACCGTCACTAAAAAGTTAAGCCCCGAGCCAAACCCGGTCTCCGCAATTCGAAAGACTCGATTAACTTGAGACTGAGCAAAGCGTGATATCAGTTGATTGCTCTGAATAAAGGTGTGCTCTATCTCTGCCAAGCCATCATCACTCGAGAAATAGTAATCATCAAACGGCACAGAATACGGTACCGATTGCTCGGTCCAAATTACTTTAGCAACTTCTAATTTTTCCAATCTCATAAAATACCTAGCGCCAAATAAAAACTACTTATCATTGAAAAATAAAGGTTGCGATGTGTCATGTTTTTTTATCATATTGTAGTGAAAAAACGCGTGAAGTGTTACGGTAGGGGGTGGATTTTTTGATAAAAACAACGGTTAACCGTATGAACCCTATCTCCTCTTTATTGCAACTACGAACCCAACTCAAACACCAGCAACATCGTGCTCTGGTGATTTTAAGTGGTTCCTCTTCATGGCAAAATGCCATCCTCCAAAGTGGATGGACAGAGAGTGAAACCATTTTATGGATTGGAGAAACCGAAAAAAACCTTCAAAAAGGCATTCTAGCCAACATTCAATCCACTGAACCAACCCGTATCACTGAACGATTAGGCCAAGAAATTGACTCGGTTATTTTGGATGTTCGCGCTGGGTTAAGTGCCAATACACTCGGAATCGCTTCGGGCATGATTCGGGCAGGCGGGGTCTTTATTTTACTCACCCCCAGCGTGGATACTTGGGCAACCCTGCCCAATCCCGATAACCAGCGTTTTTTAAACAGCCCTTATCAACCTGAAGATGCCAATCCCTATTTTACGCAACACCTTATTCAACAGTGGCAAGCAGACGCAGCAACCCCAGCTATTTGGCAACACGAATCTGAAAATAACGCCGCGAATGCCCCTTTCAAGATACCCAAAGCGTTACAAACACACTTTAATAAAAGTTCCAACATTCTCCCCCCCCCTCTGCCCACAGAAGACCAAGTACAAGCCATTCAAGCCATTGATTCAGTGGCCTTTGGTCATCGTAAACGTCCACTGGTGCTCAGTGCCGATCGAGGGCGTGGCAAAACCAGTGTACTGGGTCTTGCCGCCATTCACTGTTTAATGGAGGGAAAATCTCATATTGTCTTAACCGCCAGTCGGCTAGAACAGACCAAAATGGCGTTTATACAAGCGATGGACGCACTCGCTGCTTTACAAGCCAGCCACGCCATTCAGATCACCACTCAGCAAGCAGGGCGCATTGAATTTGAATGGAAGGGTCAGAGTAAGCTGTTTGAATTTATCGCACCCGACCAACTCATTATTGACGCCACAACGGCCGACCTCTTAATGGTCGATGCTGACCAAGCTCTTAAAACAACATCACCGAATGGTTTTTGCCACCACGTTGCATGGCTATGAAGGTTCAGGAAGAGGGTTTGAGTTACGCTTTAAAGAGGTGCTGAATCAGCTAACACCCGACTGGAAAAATCGCCATTTAAAGACCCCTATTCGCTGGGCAGAACAAGACCCATTAGAAACGGCGATTAATCACGCCCTGTTTTTAGATGTCGCAGGCCATACCAGCCAAGCGTTAGACCACACCCCCGTCAGTATTTTAATGGACGCCAATATTGAATTAACCGAGGTGCCCGTCAACACGCTGTTAACAGATACACAATCGTTTCACCACCTGTTTCGGCTCTTGGTACAAGCGCACTACCAAACTAGCCCAAATGATTTACAACTGTTGCTCAGCGCACCCAACTTAAAAATTGTGGTGGCAAAACAGCATGACCAGTTAATAGGAGTGGTGCTCTGTGTTGAAGAGGGTAAAATCATGCCCTCCAGTAAACGTGTTCATGGGCACTTAGTACCGCAACTGCTGGTAAAACACTATGCGCTTTCCGACTTTTTAATGCTCTCCAGCTGGCGCATTATGCGCATTGCAGTGCACCCACAAGTGCAACGAGAGGGCATTGGCAAACAGCTGTTAAACTATGTAAAACACCTCGCCACTCAGCAACGAATTGACTACCTAAGCAGTAGCTTTGGTGCTCATAAAACCCTACTGCCTTTTTGGTTTCAACAGGGTTATCATCCGGTACATGTTGGCATCAAACGCGATAAATCCAGCGGCAGTCACAACATGGTGGTCACCAAAGCACTGACCCCCATGGCGCAACAAGCCCTTGCCAGTATTCAACGCGCTTTTCAAACCCAGCTTCCCCATTTACTTATAGAATCACTGCCACACTTCTCCGCTTCCATGACGCTAGAAGTGTTAAAAACCTTTCGTTTTAAAAGTTCCCCCCCTTATTTAGAAGAGGCCGTTAACCACTTTCGATTAGGGCAACGCGTCTATGAGTCCGTAAGTGGGCAGTTATGGGAGTGGAGCATCCGACACGGACACGCGCTGGCACTCGCACCCGACTCAATTCAAGCCATTTGGTGCGACAAAGTCTTAAAAAAACAATCTTGGTCAATGGTGGCACAACAGCACAAATTGGCAGGCCGAAAAGCAGTTGAAAAAGCGCTGATCGATATGTTAATGAACGGGCCACTGACCATGAAAGAGACGCCATATACCAAGCCAGAGTGCATTCCTGACTATAGTCGGTTTCAGTTTATTTAAAATTTCTTCCCCCCCTATTTACTTTACTAGCCATCAAACACCACGGTTTTATTACCGTGAATCAACACGCGATCTTCTAAGTGGCTACGCAAGCCTCGCGCCAATACCGTTTTTTCGACATCTCGCCCTAAACGGCGCATATCCTCAACGGTTTGTGCGTGTCCCACGCGAATCACATCTTGTTCAATAATTGGCCCTGCATCCAAGGCTTCAGTTACATAATGGCAGGTGGCACCAATTAATTTCACCCCCCGTTCTGCCGCCTGATGATAAGGGCGTGCGCCGACAAAAGAGGGTAAAAAGCTATGGTGAATATTAATCACCTGCCCCGCATACGCTTGACACATTTTAGGCGGTAAAATCTGCATGTAACGAGCCAACACAATCACATCGGCTTGGTATTTTTCAATCAACACTTCCGTCTCTGCAAACGCTTGTGGCTTCGCGTCAGGCAATACCGGTACATGATGAAACGGAATGTTGTACCACTCCACCATCGAACGAAGGTCATCATGATTCGCTATCACACAAACAATCTCACCCGGTAGATCCTGCTCATGCCAGCGGTATAACAGATCGGCCAAGCAGTGCGACTCTTTGGAAGCAAACAGGGCAATTTTTTTAGGTTGGTTTGAATCTGAAATATACCACGTCATTTCAAACGCATCTGCAATCGCTGAAAACCCTGTTTTAAACGCCTCTAGCCCCTCTTTTAACGAGCTGGCTAAAATTTCATGGCGCATAAAAAACCAGTGATTAACCGAATCGGTATGGTGATTCGCCTCAACAATCGACCCCCCTTGGTCGGCAATGTATTGTGCCACTTTGGCAACAATGCCCACTTGATCTGGACACGAAATAACTAAACGATATACGTGGCTCATAAACCCATCTCTTTTCAATGCAATAATGGGGGCTATCATATCAAATTGTCACACATTAAACAGGCTCTCCCTAATCCATACCCAATTGCTAGGTTTTCCGTTATAATCCCGCTCATACCTGTTTAAACCACCTCTGGAACTACCATGAAAATCGTCTCATTTAATACCAACAGCGTCCGTTTACGTCTCCATCAACTGCAATCTCTCACCGACCGTATTGCCCCCGATATTATTGGCTTGCAAGAGACCAAAGTACAAGATCATGATTTTCCACTCGAAGCACTGGAAGAGATGGGCTATCACGCCATTTATATCGGGCAAAAAACCCACTATGGTGTAGCGTTACTGTATCGTAAAGGCATTGAGCTGGTTGCCAGCCAAAAAGGCTGGAAAAGTGATGACGACGATGCACAAAAACGCATGATTATTGGCGACTTTAAGTTTGAAGATGGTGAAACGGTTCGCGTGGTAAATGGTTATTTTCCTCAAGGTGAAAATCGGTCTCATGAGATCAAGTTCCCAGCAAAAGCAAAATTTTATCAAGACTTAATGACCTACTTAGAGACAGAGTGCGACCCTCAACAAGCCTTAGCCGTCATTGGGGATTTTAATATCTCCCCCACCGATCGAGACATCGGTATTGGCGAAGAGAATAAAAAACGCTGGTTGCGCGACGGGAAAACCAGCTTTTTACCCGAAGAGCGTGAGTGGTGGGAAACCCTGTTAAACTGGGGATTAGTCGACACCTTTCGAACCATTCATCCCGAAGAAGATAACGTCTTTACTTGGTTTGATTACCGCTCCAAAGGGTTTGATCGTGAACCCCGCCGTGGCTTACGAATTGACACCATTTTAGCCACCGAACCGCTGAATGAAAAAGCCATTGCATGTCATGTAGGCTATGAAGAGCGCGCGATGGAAAAGCCCTCCGATCATGCACCGATCTGGACTGAATTTGCCTAATCACAAAAAAGAGAAATAGATAAAATGAGCACGCTTCACCCGCTAACCGTGGTTCACGCCGAGCCTTTAACGCCTCAAATTATACAACTGCTCTTCAAACCTGAGCACCCTATCGCTTATGCCTCTGGGCAATACATTATGCTCGGATTTAATGCCGAAGACCTTAAACCATTTTCCATTGCCGCTGCCCCCCGAGACGACGGGTTAATTGAGTGTCATATTCGTAATCAAGCGGATAGCGAGTGGATGCAAAAACTGTTTGCCGTTAAAACAGGCGACCGTCTCGTAATGGAAGGACCAAAAGACCAAATTGCCTTACAACCCGCCCATCAACCGATTATTTTGCTGGCAGGGGGAACAGGATTTGCGCCAATGAAAGCACTGCTCGAAACCTTACTAAAAGAGAAGGTCGGCGTTCCCATCCATCTATATTGGGGGGCAAGAAGCCAAGAGGAGCTCTACATGCATCAAGAGATGGTTGCATTAATGGAAACGCACGCAAATTTTGAATACATTCCCGTGCTTTCAGAAAAGACCGAGGATTGGAACGGTGCAACGGGATTAGTGCACCAGCAAGTCCTAAAACAACATCCAAATTTAAGCCACTTTAACGTCTATCTATGCGGCCCTTGGCCAATGATTCAAGCCGCTAAAGAGGACTTTATGGCAGCAGGGTTAAATGCCGACGCTTGCGTACATTAAACTTCCCCCCTTTTTTCCTTTATGTTGATAGCTTTTTAACCTCAGGAGTTTGCGAGAGAGTTTGAACCAAAGCCTCTCGCTCGGTCGCATAATCTGCATCTATGGCAACCTCTCTTTCCACTTATCTAAGCTCTATTTTTTTGACTCCGCACTTTCCAGCTTTAATATCGCCTCTTTATACACCAAAGCCGCTTGATTCTCATTGCCTTCGGCTTCATAGCACTTGGCTAAGGCGTGAAAGGTTTCCACTTCGGGTCGGATTTTTAAACTCTCTTTTAGGTAGTTTTGACCGCGACCCCATAGTTGCGCAGCGCAGGCGAGTCGCCCTAATGTGAGCAGTAACACGGGGTTGTCTTTCTGCGCCTTTAACCACTTTTCAGCCACCTTGAGGCGTTCCAATGGTTCACTTTCAGTAAGGCGTCCATATTGGTACACCAAGCGGTCGTCCCACTGCTTTTTGAGGGCTCTTTCAATCAGCTCTGTTAAGCCTTTTTCTTGTCCCCAGCCTAATGACTTTTCAACATACTCCGCTAATACTTTGGGGATTAATCGACGTTCTGAGCTTAATTGACTCCATAGGT
>JALSJT010000011.1 GCA_026989175.1 Thiomicrorhabdus sp.
GTATAACCAAGAGGAGAAGAGTAATAAAAATATTCACCACTACTGGTTAACCAAATTAAAAGAACAGTGCAGTAGTGAGGATAAGTCACCAAGAGAGGTCTATTTTTACAACGCCTATTTTTTCCCCCCCCCGAATATGATGTTAGGGTTTAAAGCGTTAATAGATGGTTCACAAGAGTGTCGACATGTCACATTAAACATCATCACCAACTCCGTTGCCACCACCGATTTAGTACCCGTTAACATACTTGCTAGCCATAGTATGAAAGCGTTTGCAGATTTTTATAGGGAACACTTTGATGAACAGCGCAGTGCAACCATACGGTATTTTGAATATCAAAAATCAGCGGGTGAAGCTTTATCTCTGCACAGTAAAGTCGCACTGTTTGACGATGCACTCGTGATAGGATCGGCCAATTTAGATGCTCGAAGCTACTTTATGGACACCAACAATGCTCTGGTCATTGAGCAGGATAGGGAATTGATAAAGTTGTATCAACAATATTTAACGGCACGGATTAATAACCCTAATTTATTGAGTCTTAAAAACATTGAGTTGGATTCATCAACGATGGCAGAGATGATCGAAAATGATCGCCAATTGTTGCAAGCTTCTTTGGAAAAATATGCAGTACAAAATAAGTTATCCGAAGCACAACACCAAGGTTTAATTCAAAAAATGGAGACGTTAACGACAGCCGCTTATCAGTTAACAAAAGGCCTATTAGAGGCGGACTATCAACATGAGAAAAAGAGATTAAGTGAACGGTTTTATCAGCTGTTTAAAACGATTTAGTATGGATTAAAATCGAAAAAAGGCGCTCAATTGAGCGCCTTTTTTCGTTAGGAGTTTTCATAAAGAGAAGCTAGTTTGCTCTCTTTATGAGAGGGGGGGGGAGAAATTTTATCGGTTAACTTTTCTAGCCCTTCACAGATAGTCGTTAGGGTATTTTCAGCTAACTCCTCTTGATAGAACAGGTGTTTTTCGAGCTGATTAATCGCCTGTTTTAAGTGTGTGTCTTCTAACTCACTGAAGGAATTAATTTGGTACTCTTGTTGCAGAACTCGCCTTAATTCATTGTAAAACGCACGAGGTGTTAAGTGGCTGCTTGAAGCGCACAGTGTTATTTTTTGAGCGGTATCTGTTTGCGTTTTTTCTGTTGTTTGCACGGTTTGTTGTGCTTGATGCTTCAGCTTTTTCACCTCTCGGCGCCATAAAATAAGCGTTATCAGCCAAGCTAAACTCAGTAGGGTGCCAATGGTTGGCCACAGTAAAGAGGTGGTTTCACGTGAAACACTATTTTGGTTGTGCGCTGAAAATGGTGTGCCACTTTGATTGCTATTTTGATTATGAGCACGGTCTGTTGGTGTGTTTGTGGGGTTTGTTGTTGGAGCATTTAATGCGGGTAGAACGGTAAAGTAACGGGCTTTAAGGCGTGCGGTTTCCATCTGTTGCGTTTGGGTGTTGAACCACTCAATCTGTTGTTCAGGAATGGTAACCGTGCCTGATTGGGTCAAAATAAAGGTTTGTGTTAATTGCAACTGGCTCTGAACGCCACTGTCTAAAAGGGTCTCATCGGTTGTGGGTTGGTCGTTATAGACTTTAAACTCGGCACTATTTTCAAACGTAGGTGTAATCAGTTGGCTGGCGAGTAACCCTTGTACCTCTAAGGTTAAGGTACGAGTTAAGCTGTCGCCGACACGTAGCGTACTGGGAATGGTTTGCCAACGATCACTGAGGGTGAGCGACGTTGCAGGAAGCCACGGATTATTTGGGTTACTTTTGAGTTGTATCGGCTCAGGCAGTACAGTGACGGTTTGTGTCTCTGCCACCTCTTGAACCCCTTTTTGACGATTTAGATACTGGTGAATGCCTGAAAAAATAGGCCCTTTAATGGTCAGTGTGCCGCTCTGTTGTGGGTACACCGCATACAACCACTCATAGACGGTGTAATGTTTTCCATTCACTTGTTTGCCGTAAACTTCCTGCTCTTTTAAGGTAACGGTTAGGCTATTTTCAAAGGTAGGGGGGCGAAGATTACCTTGAAATGCGCCTAAAAAATAGAATTTTACATCGTAAAGCAGCTCCTCTTGCACATACACTTTTTGTTTGTTTAGGTTGGTCTCTAAAAAGTAGTTACCACGTGCTTTGGCAGACTTTTTTTGTGGCGGCAGTACTTTAATTTTGTAAGGTTTACTTTCGACCCCTTCAATACGAAGCGGAGGCACAATCAGTTCACCGACTTGTTTCGCCATGAGGCTGATCTGCCACTGGGTTTGAGAGCTAAACTGACCATTAATAATGCTAATTTGATTACTCTGTTGGCGACCGAGTATCTCAAACTGGTCTTTGAGACGATCTAAATCGAGCTGACTGCCTCGGGTTTGAAAGTCGGCACGAATGGTTAGGGTAATAATATCGCCCATTTCGATGGTTTGACGATCCGCCGAGACCGTTAAACTTTTGGCAAAACTGAGCATCGGCAACATTAGCAGAATCGCCAAGGCGATTAAGCGCACGTGAACGAAAGTAGGGGGGTGTCTCTTTTTAGTACCCCTTTGAGGGGTAAGGATTTTTTGATTTGTATTATTCATTGTTTTTACCATGCTTTGCCATCTTGAACCGGTTCGGACGGGTTCGATTGTTGTTGATATTGATACTCAAATTTTCGTTTTAAGAACAATCCAGGTTCATCGGGAATCTGTTTTAACCAATTTTGCATCGCTTTTTGCTGCTCTTGCTCTTTGGCCGTGAGTGGTTGTACTTGTTGGCTGGACGAGTTTGGCTCTGTTTGTTCGCCCAGTTTTCCAGCATTACGCTCGGTTTGCGGTTGATGCGCTTCACTGGATTCGGAATCTTGCACACGCTCTTCTGGTTTCGCCTCTTGTGCTTGTTGTTCAGTTTTCTCTTTTTCAGCAGATTCAGCAGAGGGTTCAGGAACCGCTTCATTTTTTAAGTCGCTTGGCGCTTTTTGATTGGATTGACTGTCACTCTCTTTAGACTCCGACTCGTTTTCGGCTTGATCAGGCGTATTGTTATCCGACTCACCCGGTTCACCTTTTTTTGAATCGGAATCCGATGGGTTCTCTGAGCTCTCTCCCTCTTTGGGGTCAGAGTTGGAATCAGAGGATTGGTCTGATTTATTGTCGTTTGAATCATCCTGTTTATTTTTGTCTTGCGATTGACCCTCTTCGTTCGACTTCTCCTCTTTACTCTGACCCTGTTGTTTGCCTTGACTCTCTTGAGCGTTCTCTTTCTGGTTCGACTCTTCTTCTTTTTGTTGCTGCTGTTGCGCTAAAAGTTGCTTAACAAGGTTTAAATTTTGTTGGGCTACTTTTAAGTCAGGTTGCTGTTGTAAAGCGGTTTCATACGCCTGCTTTGCCGCTTCCAGTTCGCCATTTTTGGCTAAGGCGTTGCCAAGGTTGTAGTGCCCTGTTGCGCTGTTGTCTTGACGAAACAGTTCGGCGGCTTCTGAGTATTTTCCCTGTTTGTATAGAGTGCTGGCACGCCATTGTGGGTCTTCAAACAGCGATTCAGCGGCTTTTAGATTGTTCTCTTGCCACGCTTGATAACCGAGTTGATCGGGCGTTTTAAACACTTCAGAAAGCGAGGGTAGAGATTCTTCTGCGTAACTGGTACTGGGGGCAAAAAGTCCCATTGACAGAACACTGGCAGAGAGCAGTCCTACCAGCGGTAGGCTCAGTGCCGAGAGGCTTAATACCCAACCACGGCGAAATAGCAGTGCCACTAAAGGTAATAGCAGTAACAGAAGATAGACCCCTTGATCCAGTGGAAGCACGAGGCTTGCTTTCTCTGGGGTTGAGTTGCTCGCCTGTTGCACTGCAGGTAATGCAGGGGGCAGCAGGGGCTTTAACGATTGGTCACTGGTACTGAAGTGACTGAGCGTCACTTTATCCACTTCCGCGAAGGCGTTAAAACGCTCGAGAGGGAGGGGGGGGGAAATTATTTTTCCGCTGTCATCTTTGAGCAGTCCGTAGTTGGGAATATGCACAGCACCGCCTTGTGGTGTGCCTACGGTTAAAATACTCACGCTGTAGTGATGGTTTTGTATCCACTGTTTTAGTTGAGAGACTTCGTGTGATTCTACATCGTCGGTGATCCAAATAATGTGACCGTGATTGATGTGGGATCCTTTAAACAGCTCGTCCGCTTTTTGAAAGCCTAGTAAGGGTTTTGCGCCATAACGAGGCATTAAGACCGGATTGAGAGCGGGCAGTAAACTCAGTAGGGTTTGATTGTCCTCTGAGATGGGGGAGATGGTGTGCGCGGAGCCTGCATAGCCAACCAAGCCAATGGCAAGCTCGGGGTGTTGAGTGAGCAGGTCGGTGATTTTGTACTTTACCCGTGCCAATCGACTGGGTGCAAGGTCATCGGCCAGCATGGAGAGCGAGAGGTCTAATACAATAACGGTGCCTTGCTGATTTTTTTGCGCAGGCATCTCTACCGATTGGGTGGAGGGCCCCGCCAGTGCAACAATGGTGATGAGCCAGATAAGCGCCACCCCGATCAACCCAAGCGTGTGACTGAGCGTATGTGGTTTGGTTGCATTTTTACCTAACAGCAGTGGTTGAAATTGAGGTGCAATCACTTTGTGCCATGCGCCCTGTTTCTGTTTAATCTGCCAGAGTCGCCACAGTACCCACAACACAGGTAGCAGCGCCAATAGCCAGTAGGGGCGTAAGAATTGAAGGTTAATCAGTTCGTTCATATTATTTCTCCCCCCCTTGTTTTCTAAGTGTGCTTTGCGCCAATAACAGGCTTATTAAGAAGGCAAGCCCCAATGGCCACACATAGAGTTCCGAGCGGTTTCGGTAGTTAAATACCTCGTGTTCGGTGCTTTCTAACTGGTTAATGTATTGATAGATCTCACTGAGCTGTTGGGTGTCGTTGGCTTGAAAAAATTGTCCGTTGGTCAGTTGAGCAATGCGTTTCAGGGATTCGACATCAATGTCACTTTTGCCCGCTAAAAAGAGATCAAGCCCAGTACGATGGCTGACTCGACCCACCGCAATGGTGTAAATTTTTAACCCCATCTCTTTGGCCTTTTTAGCCGCCTCTAAAGGGTCTACTTGTCCTGCGGTGTTGGAGCCATCGGTTAATAAAATCAGCACGGCGTTATCGTACTTTCCTGTTTTAGGATTGGGTTTTAGGTGCTTGAGTGTGAGCCCTATCGCATCGCCAATGGCAGTGTTGTTGCCCGCCATGCCAATGGCGGTTTCATTGAGTAGGGTTTTAACTGTGTGCAGATCGTAGGTTAGCGGGCTTTGCAAAAAGGCTTGAGTACCAAACACAATCAATCCCATGCGATCGCCTTGACGCTGTTCAATAAAGGTAGAGACCACGGCTTTTACCGCGGTAAGGCGATCGACATCGTAGCCACCTAAATACATGTCCTCTTTTTGCATACTGCCCGAGAGGTCGACCGCTAGAATCATCTCTTTACCGCTGACTTCAAAAGGGTTTGGACTCATAAAGAGTACTGGGCGGGTGGCGGCTAACACCAGCAGGCACCAGAGTAGAATAAACAGCAGTGGAATACGTTTGGTACGGGTTTGGTTTTGCACCAGCAAAGAGGGGGGCAGTTGTTGCTCTAAGCGTTGCACAATTTGGGGGGCAAGCAGTGGGCTTTGCTCTTTTTTAACCGGTTTCACAAAGCGGTGAATTATCCAAGGCAGGGGCAAAAAAGCAATTGCCCACGGCCATAAGAGTTCCACTTCGCTCAATAGCGTTATCCAGTGACTTATATTCCAATCCATTATTGGTGGTGTCCTTTAATCCATGCTTCGGCATACGGTTTAAACTGGTTCAAAGCGTATACCGCTTCTTGTCTCTGTTCGGCAGTTTGAGGCTCGGGTTGATAACCATATTTCAGTATTGTCCGTAAGTTCTCTGGCGGTTTTACATGTGCGGCGGTTTTGGCTAAAAAATCCAGCCACGCTTGATCGTTTAAGGCCGCCACTTCGGTTCGGGGGTAGCAGGTCAGTGCCACCCGTTTCAGGAGACGATTGATCTCTAACAGTTGTTGATTGGGGTTGTCTGGGTTGCTTTCAAGTGCCTGTAAATACGCCAAGGCTTCGGTGCGATAGGCGTTGCGCTTTTTTTGGTCAAAGTAGTACCAAAGGAGCCCCATTAACAGAGAGCCGACCATAAAAATCAGTAACCACCAAGTGTACGAGAGCGGCCACCAGCCAATTGGATCGGGCAGTTGAATGTCTTGCAACTGGTTTAACAGTTGCTGTTGTTGTTCGGTTAATTTCATACAATCACTCGATAACGATTGAGTTGTTCCACTGGGTTCTCATGACTGGTGATCTCCAGCAGAGGAATTTTCAGTTGGGTAAACTGTTTAAACGCCTGTTGCCATTGGGTTTGGTATCGCTGAGCATACCACTCACGGGTTTCGGGGTTAAAACTGTCTAGGGTGAGCGGGGTCTCGTTGTAACGGCTTTGGCTTAAACTGAGCCAACCTAAATTAGGCAGCGACTTCTCCAGTGGATCCACAATGTGCAGCGCCACAATATC
>JALSJT010000012.1 GCA_026989175.1 Thiomicrorhabdus sp.
CTTCTATTTTAATCACCGTGAATTCTTTGCACGAAAATATAAAAGAGGGAGTTTTCTACTCCCTTTTTTACGCCAAATCAACCCCCCCTCACTCTCCTTTACCTCCTCAATAGAACACCCGAATTCTTTAAATTTTTTCTGATATAATACCGCTCAATTTTGTTTAAGAAACTGAGAGTAAAGATGGTCGCAGAACTTCGTGATAAGCAACTAAGAGCACGTGTTAAATTACTAGGTAATTTACTAGGAAAGGTGATTGAATCACAAGCAGGTAAAAAAACCTATGATGCGGTCGAAAAACTACGTACGGGCTACCTGCAACTGCAAAAAGAAGAGAACCCCGCACTACGCGCTGAACTTACCGAGTTTATTGAAGCGCAGTCTGCTGAAGAATTGTCGCCAATTATTCGAGCGTTCAATCTCTACTTTAGCCTAGTCAACCTCGCGGAAGAGGAGCACCAGTATCACGAACGACAAAGCCAACTAAAATCGGATGGCCCATTATGGACTGGCTCGGTATTAAATACCGTCGGAGAGTTTAAAGAACAAGGTTTAGACGCCTCCCAAGTTCAAGACCTATTAAATAAACTGCACTATATTCCTGTCTTTACCGCACACCCAACCGAATCAAAACGTCGCTCTGTTATGGATAACCTAAGACGTATTTTCTTAGACATCAGTGCGCTAAACGAAGCAGACACTTACAACAACGAGTACGCAAAAGAGTCTATCTATCAACAACTTGAAACACAAATTCAAGTTCTTTGGCAAACCGACGAAGTGCGTCGCCAAAAGCCAACCGTTGAAGATGAAATCCGTAACGGCATCTATTTCTTCCGCAAATCCCTGTTTGATGCCGTGCCTAACGTCTATCGCTACATGGAAAGAGCGCTTTCAAAACACTACCCAGACGATAAAATAGAAACCCCTGATTTCTTAACCTTTGGTTCTTGGATTGGTGGGGATCGTGATGGTAATCCGTTTGTCACGCATGAAACCACGGTTAGAGCCCTTCTGCTCCAATCACGTGCCGTCATTTATGAGTATCAAAAACGTATTTTTGAGCTGAGCTCTCAACTGACCCACTCTCGCTTTATTAGTAACATCTCTCAAGAGGTTGTTAACCGCTCAATGATTGTGGACACAGATCTCATCAATAGCGTCTTTAAAAAACGTCCTGACCGCTTCAAAGATGAACCGTATCGTCGTTTTTTATACCTAATTCATGGCAAATTAAAGCACAACCTAAACTATATTGAAGCGCGTTTAAACGATGAACATGTCGACAAAAGCCCCTTAGCGTACCCAAATGAAGAGGCGCTGCTTGCCGATTTAGAACTTATTTATAACTCCTTATGCAATCATGGCGATGAAAGTGTCGCCAACGCAGAACTACAAGACCTCATCCGTCTCGTCAAGACCTTTGGCTTCTACCTAATGCGTTTAGATATTCGTCAAGAGTCCAATGTGCACAGCGATGCCGTTGCCGATCTTCTGTCTCACTTAGGCGTTGACTACCCGAGTTTAAGTGAAAAAGAGAAACTCAATCTATTGGCCAGTCACGTCGCTTCTGCCACCATTGTGGATACTCAGCACCTTGATCTAAAAAAGATGACCAAAGAGGTCTTAGAGGTCTTTCATGTGTTCCGTGAAATGCGCAAAGAGATCAGTGTTAAAGCCTTTAATAACTACATTATCTCAATGACACACGAAGCCAGCCACGTAATGGAAGTGCTCTTTTTAGCACACCAAGCGGGTTTAGCAGGCTACAACGCGGGCGAAGCCTATTGTGACATCCAAATATCTCCTCTGTTTGAAACCATTGAAGATTTAGAGCACATTGTGCCCGTCACGCAAGCCCTATTTGAAAATGAGACCTATAAAGCCTTATTACAAGCTTCAGGTAATCAACAAGAGATCATGCTTGGTTATTCCGATTCGGCAAAAGATGGCGGAAACCTCTCTTCAGCATGGTGCCTCTACCAAGCACAACAACAAATTATGGAACTGGCTGACCAGCACCATGTCGACTGCCGTCTATTTCACGGGCGCGGTGGAACAGTCGGTCGTGGCGGAGGACCGACTCACTTTGCGATCCTGTCACAACCGACGGGAACAGTTCGTGGTTCAATTAAATTTACCGAACAAGGTGAAGTGCTTTCATACAAATACAGCAACTCAGAAACCGCAATGTACGAACTCTCGCTTGGGGTAACGGGGTTAATGAAAGCCAGTACAGGAATCGTGCAGACCTCTAAAGCCGATAATCCTGCCTACCTTGAAGTGATGAAGACCCTCTCTAAAGAGGGTGAGCATAACTTTAGAGAGCTGACGGATCATACAAAAGGCTTCTTCAACTTCTTTTACGAAGCCACACCAGTGACTGAAATTGGCTTACTCAACATTGGCTCTCGCCCATCACACCGTAAAAAAGGCAACTTATCTAAATCGTCGATTCGTGCGATTCCTTGGGTCTTTGGCTGGGCACAAGCACGTCTCACCTTCCCTGCATGGCAGGGAACCGGTTACGCACTTGATAACTGGGTTAAACAACATGGTGATGCTCAGCTGAAAGAGATGTATCAAAACTGGCCATTCTTTAGAGCGCTTATGAGCAACATTCAGATGGCACTGTTTAAAACCGATTTAGACATTGGGGCACAATATAAAGAACTTGGAAAAGACCCTGAAATTGCCAATCGAGTGTATAACCTGATTGCGGAAGAGTACAAGCGTACCAAACAACGTATTTTAGAGATCAGTGAAAATGAGTCGTTAATGGCGGATACACCGACCATTGCACTCTCATTACAACGACGTAACCCATACCTTGTGCCATTGAATAATATTCAAATAGCCCTATTAAGACGTTATAAGTCGGATGATTTATCTGATGAAGAGAAAGAGGTCTGGCTCCCTGTACTGCTTAACAGCATCAACGCCATTGCAGCTGGAATGCGTAATACAGGATAATACTTTAAAAAAGTATTCAAACACTAAAAACCCCGATTAATACGGGGTTTTTAGTGTTTTAGCCCTTTATTTTAATATATGAGAGGTCATATAGAGGGGAGAGAAAATAGAAAACAAAATTTTCTCCCCCCCCTATCCCCTTCAAAATAGTATAATATTCGGCTAATTTAAGCACCAAATAAATGCCGTCGCGATTCAAATAAAAAGAAAACGCAACTACTCCGCGTAATTAAAAAAATAGTCGTAATGATTCAGATTTCCCCTGAAATTGGTTAGTTCAAGGCAGAAATAGCGAATTTCAGGGGTAAGCTGAATCATTACATCACAACAAGAAAATATCGTCAGAACCAAGAGAACAGTATGCAAGTAACGTTACTAAAATCAAAACTTCACCGTGTGACGACCACACATTCCGAGCTGGATTATGAAGGATCTTGTGCGATTGATGGTCACCTTTTGGACATGGCAGGCATTCGTGAATACGAGCAGATTCAGATTTATAACATCAACAATGGTGAGCGTTTTACCACCTATGCGATTCGTGCAGAAGAGAATAGCGGTATTATCTCTGTTAATGGCGCGGCAGCACATAAAGCTGACCCACAAGACCTTTTAATCATTGCAACTTACATCAGCATGAGTGAAGCAGAAGCAGATGTTTTTAAGCCTAAATTAATCTATGTGGATGCCGAAAATCGCATTACACACACTCGCAACACGCTTCCTATTCAAGTAAAGCAAGCGAGTTAATTCGAGTAGATATTTTTTCTTCCCCCCTATTTACTCTGAGTAGGGGGCTCTCGCTCTCTTTACCGTACCACCACTTCATTATCTAACAAACGCGTTTGCCCCAAACGAGCAACCCCCAGAATCACCACTGTTTGACAGCTCGAATCCGCAGGTTGCAGGGTTTTGGCATCACACACGTTAAGATAATCAACGGAATCAAACCCCTCTTCCAGCAACCGTTGTGTCGCAACCTGAGTTAACGTTTCAAATGCTTGGTTACCCGACTCAATTGCCAAGGCAATATCTTGCAGTGCAACATAGAGTTTCGGTGCAACCGCACGCTGTTCGGGTGATAAATATTGATTACGCGAACTTAATGCCAAGCCATCTCTATCTCGGGAAATCGGAGCGATAACCATCTCAATTGGCAGCGCTAGATCTTGCACCATCTGCTGAATCACTAAACACTGCTGGTAATCTTTTTGACCAAATACCGCTACATCAGGTTGCACCATATTAAACAGTTTACACACCACCGTACTAACCCCATCAAAATGCCCTGGACGACTTGCACCCTCTAATACACTGGTAATACCACCCGGCACAGCGACCACCGTTTGCTGTAAGCCGTTGGGGTACATCTCTGCAACAGACGGCAGATAAACCGTATCCACCTGTAATGCGGTAAGCTTTTCGAGGTCTGATGTTAACGTGCGCGGATAACGATCAAAATCCTCATTGGGACCAAATTGCAGAGGATTCACAAAGAGACTCACCACCACTCGATCGCACTGTTGTTGCGCGAGATTAACCAAACTTAAATGCCCTGCGTGCAAGTTCCCCATAGTGGGTACAAATCCAACCGTTAACCCCTCCCGCTTCCAAGCGTGGACTTCGGCTCTTAACGCCGCTAAGTATTCAATATTTTTCACAACGTAATCTCATGCTTTTTCGCCGGAAAGTACCCCGCCTTCACTTCATGAACATAAGCGGTGATCGCACTTTGAATGGACGTTGATCCCTCTAAAAAGTTCTTAGAAAACATCGGAGTTTTACCCACCGTTAATCCCAACATATCATGCAATACCAGTACTTGCCCTGAGGTTCCGCCCCCTGCACCAATTCCAATCACAGGAATTTCTAACGCTTCAGTTACCGTTTGAGCCAGTGCCGAAGGGACACACTCCAACACCAGCATTTCTGCACCATTCGCCTGCAAAGCCAACGCATCTTTTAACAATTTTTCAGCCGAACTACGATCTCGCCCAACCACCTTATAACCTCTCTTTTCAACCGACTGAGGCAACAACCCCAAGTGACCACAAACCGGAATCCCTAAAGAGGATAACTGTGCAACCATCTTGAGCACACGCTCTCCTCCCTCCAGCTTGACCATATTTGCGCCACCCTCTTTCATTAACCGAGCTGCAGCACTTAAGGCACTCTCTACATTTGAATCCGACATAAACGGTAAGTCCGCAATACACCACGCACGCGAATTACCACGCTGTACCATCTGGGTGTGATAGACCATCTCATCTAACGTAACGGGCAGTGTTGTCTCATGGCCTTGAACCACCATACCTAATGAGTCTCCAACCAAGATCATATCCACACCCGCCTGATCTAACCAGTGCGAAAACGAAGCGTCGTACGCGGTTAAACAGGCAATTTTTTCACCCGACTGATGCATTTTTTTTAACGTTGAGAGCGTTGTACGCATAATAACTTGCCTATTGAGAAGCCTCTGAAAGAGGATATAAATAACTGGTTTGTAGTACCGAAATAAGTGACTGTACCGAACCTTTATTCGGAATCATCAAATCTGGCGCAATTTCCAACAGTGGAATCAAAACAAAATCTCGAGAAGCGATGCCTTGATGTGGAATGGTTAACACCGAAGAGGTGAGCGTCAATTCATCAAAGAGTAAAATATCCAAATCAATCAACCGCTCACCCCAGTGACGCTTTTTAATACGCCCTTGATCGGCTTCAATTTTTTTTAATTCCGCCAATAACTCAAGCGGTGAAAACGCGGTATCAAGCAGACAGACCGCATTTACAAAATCTGGCTGGTCAGCGGGGCCTAATGGGGTTGAACCATAAAATGACGAGGTTTGAACAACGGATGTTTTAGGCAGCTTCTCCAAAGAGGAGAGTGCGGTATTTAACTGCTTAACAGGATCCGAAAGATTACTTCCCAAACCAATAAATACACTTGCCATAATGATTTTACGGCTTACGATTCGATATTATTACGGTGCGCCGATTGACTGCGCTTACGGTAAAAGTTCCGGTTACGTCTTGGCTTTTTTTGACGCGTGGGTCTTTTTACATCGTTCGCAAAAGCGACTTGATCAACAGGATTTTTTTCTTGATACTCTGTCCACCAATCAAAAACCTCTGTTACCTCTTCTTCACCTGCCGCCGAACGAATCCCTAAGAAATCATACGCCGCTCTAAAGCGAACATGTTCACGTAATTTTTGCGCACGATCACCATGACGGTTTGGTAGACGATACTGAAAGTTCCAAATTTCCCGCATTTGAGCCGTAAATCGTTTTGGAATGGCGGTACATTTAATCTGCTCACCAATCACATCATCCGCCGCCGCATACAACGCATCTTGAAGCGGTAAGCCCTGCTCTAAATACTCTGCTCTACGTTGAAGCATCGGTTCCCAAAGCAGTGCTGAAAACAGGAAGGATGGATTAACCGACTTGCCTTCTCGAATACGACGATCAGTGCTTTTTAGCGCCTCTATCACCAACATTCTTGGAAAACCAT
>JALSJT010000013.1 GCA_026989175.1 Thiomicrorhabdus sp.
AAAGGCTGAAATATGCCTGATTTTTGTTGAAAATCTTGCGAATACCTAGGTATTCCCTGCAATTTCCGCCTCAATCAGCCAAATTTCATCTCTTTTTTCTCTTGCGCCCCTCTCGTACAAAGGTCTCTATGTAAGTAAATAATAAAACCCTTTTAGTTTTATGGGTTTACAGGAAGAAGGTTTAATAGAGTATGACGACAAAAAATATAAATTCTGAAAAAAATCAGAGCGTCGACCACGGTTCCGCAGCGTTTGTTGCTAAATATGCTGGCCGAGATATTCAAGCAGGTGTCATTACCGCGACGATGGCGATTCCACTGTCGATTGGTATTGCGATGATGTCTGATTATCCGATTCAAGTCGGGTTAGCAACGGTTGCTTTTGCTTCTTTTATAGGATTTCTTTTTGCTTGGTTTCGCCCAGGTAATTTTATTGGTGCACCAGGGATTGCCGCGGGTTTAGCCCCTATTTTAGCCATGGGTGTCGCCACCTTTGGTATTGAAAATATGGCGTTTGTTATCTTTATGACCGCTACCTTTCAAGCGTTAATTTGGAAGTATGATTGGCAGCGTTATTTGTTAAAGGCGGTGCCTCCTTATTTAGTAGAAGGCTTATTAGCGGGTATTGGGTTAAAGATTGCCTTGAAGTTTTTACCTTTTCTTTGGATGTTGCCGGTTGGAATGGCCGTGAGTGAGGAGTTTTGGACAGATTCACGTATTCAAGTGATTGTCTTATCAGTCATTGGTGCTATTTTATTTTTGGGCTTATTTAAAAAGTTTAAAGACACCAAGCCTGCACTGCCGTATTTTGCTTTGATTGTGTTTGGTATTGCGGCCTCACTGTTTATTGATGTTAGAATGCTGAAGGTAGAGGATGTTGAGTTTAATATTGGACTTCCCATTCCAGATTTTGATTCGGTTTATTTATGGGTATATGCCATCTTTTTTGCACTCATGTTAGCCGTAGTTGACGTTATTGAACAGGTAATGAGTAATGCGGCGATTGAGAAAATTGATCCACTCAAACGACCTTGTAATTCAAATAACTCGTTACTCTCTATTTGGGTCTCTAATATGGGGGCAAGTTTCTTTGGTGGAATGACAAACTTAGATGGATTGGCAAAATCGTCAACGAACCGTTTAGCAGGTGCTTATACCAAACTTTCGGTATTGGTAATCGGATTGTTAATTGCTTTTTTTGTCTTTAACGTTCAGTATTTAGATAACTTACCGTATTTTGCACTGGCCATTATTATGACGTTTGTTGGTGTTAAGATGGTTTTAGGCTTATTGCATGTGGCGACGCATGGTCCTTATGCGGTATTGCTGGCAACAGTTTGTGGTTTATTAGTCTTTCAAGTGGGTATTTTTGAAGGTCTAATTATTACCTTAGTGATTCATGCGGTGATCAGCTATGTGATCTTTTCAAAAGTAGAGAGTATGCCTGCGGGCACAATTGTTCGAAAATATTTCCAAAAATTTAAAGAAGATAAACAAGAAATTAACTGAGTTATTTAAAAATATAATAAGAGATATTTACCCGCGGATCCTCTCGCGTAAAGGTCTCAATAAGGAATAACAATGGAAGCTAAAAAAATATCGAAAGCGCTACCGATTCAAGATCCGTATTTAAATGCATTGCGTAAAGAGCGTATTAATGTATCGGTTTACTTGGTGAACGGAGTGAAGCTACAAGGTAAGGTCGACTCGTTTGATCAGTTTGTGGTCTTATTAAGAAGTAGTGTGACGCAAATGGTTTATAAACATGCCATTTCAACCATTGTGCCAGCACGCGATCCTAAACTCTATGAAGCGTCGGATGATGTAAAAGAGTCGATTGATTAAAATTGCTTTTTTGAACGATACTCCCCTCTTTTTGCATTGAAGTGACGGATGTAAAAAGTAGGGCTTTTTTTTGCCTAAAATATAATCCAAGTTTTTAGATAGGAGGCGCAATGTGTTGCGATCTTATATCTTAGAGTGTTGGGGATAAGAGAAATTTCAAAATATGGAATTATTTGATCGCCTGGAACGGCGTGAGTTAGAAAAAGCCGTTTTGGTTCATGTTGATTTTTATCATGAATCAGACCGTGAAGATTTGGATGAGTTTTATGAGTTGGTCGATTCCGCAGGTGCCGAAGTGTGTACCTTGTTAGGGACGAAGCGTCAAAGACCCGATTCTAAATATTTTGTGGGCAAAGGGAAAGCAGGGGAAATTCAGCAAGCCGTCGAGTTGCATGAAGCCGATGTGGTGATAGTGAATCATGCTTTAACCCCCGCGCAAGAGCGCAATCTATCTGAGCTGGTACAGTGTCAGGTATTAGATAGAGTGGGATTGATTTTAGATATTTTTGCTCAAAGAGCACGCTCCCATGAAGGAAAGTTACAAGTCGAACTCGCGCTGCTTAAACGGATGTCTACCCGCTTAGTAAAGGGGTGGACACATTTAGATCGCCAAGGTGGCATTGGGGCGCGTGGTCCTGGAGAAACTCAGCTTGAATCTGATAGGCGTTTAGTGCAGGGGCGAATTAAATCGCTGGAACGAAAAATTGAAAAGGTGCGTAAACAGCGTGGCTTAGGGCAAGAAGCCCGTAAGCGAACCGATATTCCCGTTATTACCATTATTGGCTATACCAATGCCGGTAAATCGACCCTGTTTAATCAAATGACTTCAGCAGGCGTGTATGCAGAGGATCGTTTGTTTGCGACCTTAGATTCGACGTTACGCCGTGTCCATCTTCCCGGTGCAGGACGGGTGATTTTTGCCGATACCGTAGGCTTTATTCGACACATCCCGCATGATTTGGTGTCGGCCTTTCGCTCGACCTTAGAAGAAACAAGAGAAGCGGATCTATTGGTTCACTTAGTGGATGCGTCAGACATACACCGAGAAGAGAAAATTGCAGATGTGCATGAGGTGATTCGTGAAGTCGGTGCCGAGTCGGTGCCTCAGCTAATGGTCTTTAATAAAATTGATCGGTTAGAGCCGGCGGTAAAAGCCAAGGTCGATAAAAATAACGAAGGGATTCCTCAGCGTGTTTGGATCTCGGCACAAAGTGGCGAGGGGATTGATTTATTGTTGGATTCCGTCGCCTCCTTTTTTAAGGGTGCCTTTTTGACCGTGGTGTTAACGTTACGCGTTGATGCAGGAAAAAAACGAGCCGAACTTTACTCCTTGGGAACCATTTTAGAGGAGGGGTTTGATGAAGCGGGCAATAGCCTGTTTAAAATGTCTTTAACCGAACAAGAGTGGCAAAGTGTCAAAATTTGGCCAGAATTGATCGAAGCAAAGGTTTTGGATGAGGACTCAAACTAAATTATTTGTTATAAATTATTTTAATAGGTGACTTTTTGCAGCAACCTCACTAGAATATGGGGAATCGTGTCTGTAAAAATGCAGATCAATGAATAGATAGCGATTGTATGCATAAGTAGAATCGTATTAGATTGAACACATGGAGATGTTTGAATGGCGTGGAATGAACCTGGTAAGCCGGGACAAGATCCTTGGGGGAACTCAGGAAATAAGAACGGTGGTGGGGATCAAAAGCCGCCTAAAAACCAAAAAAATGATGATATTGATGAGTTATTAAAAAAGGCTCAGAAAATTTTTGGTGGGGCGAGTGATAAATTTGGCAAGAAAAATGGCGGAGGCATCGGCGGTGTTGGTGGTTCGGTTATTTTTGGTGTCATAGGAACCGTTTGGTTGCTTTCAGGTATCTATATTGTTGACCCAGCAGAACGTGGTGTTGTGACGCAGTTTGGTTCGTTTGTTGAAGAGACCAAAGCGGGACCTCACTGGCATATTCCTTATCCGATTGAAAGTGTTCGTATTGTGAATGTCGATCAAATTCGTACCGCTGAAATTGGTTATCGTTCGGATACAAACCGTTCGGGCAATGTGCCAACGGAATCCTTGATGCTGACTAAAGATGAAAACATTGTCGACTTAAAAGTCGCGGTGCAGTATCAAATAAGCAGCGCCAATCAATATTTATTTGAAACATCGGATCCAGATTTAACACTACGTGCGGTCGTGGAAAGTACGTTACGTGAAGTCGTTGGTCAAAGTACCATGGATTTTGTGTTAACCGAAGGGCGTGATCAAGTGGTTTCCCGTGTGAAAGAGTTAACACAAGAGCGTTTGGATGGTTATAAAACAGGGTTGATTGTGACCAGTGTTAACTTGCAAGATGCTCAGCCACCAGAGCAAGTGCAATCGGCTTTTGCCGATGTGGTGAAAGCGCGAGAAGACAGAGAGCGTTTGATTAACGAGGCCGAAGCCTACTCAAATGATATTATCCCAAAAGCGCGTGGTAAAGCTGCGCGTGAACTGGAAGAAGCCAGTGCGTATCACGATCGAGTGATCGCTCAGTCGGTCGGTGAATCGGCGCGTTTTGTCAGTATTGTTGAAGAGTATAAAAAAGCGCCAGAAGTAACGCGTAACCGTTTGTATATTGATGCCATGTCAACGGTATTGAGTAACACTAGCAAGGTCTTTGTCGGATCTGATAGTAGTAATAATCTTCTGTACTTACCACTGGATAAGATGGTTAATCAAGGGCAAGCAACCATTCCGTTTGCACCGCCTCAACCCGTAGCACCTATGAATACGGGTACAGTAGGAAATCGTCAAAATACATCAACGGGTCAGCGAACCAATATTCGTGACTACTTGAAAAATAGGGAGCTACGTTAATGAAAGCGGTACTTGGAATATTAGGGGCTGCAGTCTTATTTGTGGGCAGTAACTCCGTTTATGTGGTCAATCAGTGGGAAACTGGTGTGGTGCTTCGTTTAGGGGAAATTGTAAAAGCAGATGTTGAGCCTGGTTTACACTTTAAAATGCCGTTTATTAATAATGTGCGTAAGTTTGATTCTCGTTTGCAAACATTGGATGCTTCTCCTGAGCGTTATTTAACCAGTGAACAGAAAAACCTTGTGGTAGATTCTTTTGTGAAGTGGCGAATTGTCGATGTCGAAAAATTTTATACGACCATGAACGGGGATAACCGTCAGGCGGGTATGAAATTGGGTCAAATTGTAAAAGATGGCTTGCGTGCGGAGTTTGGTAACCGTACTGTAAAAGAAGTTATCTCTGCAGAACGAGTCGAGATTGCTCAAAAGATTAAAACGAGCACGGCCGTTGCTGCCAGTTCGTTTGGTATCAAAATTGAAGATGTTCGTATTAAACGAATTGATTTAGCACAAGAGGTGAGTGAATCGGTTTATCGTAGAATGGAGTCGGAACGTAACCGTGTTGCGAAAGACTTGCGTTCGAAAGGTTCGGAAGCGGCTGAAAAAATCAGAGCGGATGCCGATCGTCAACGTGTGGTTATCTTAGCGGACGCTTACAGTGAAGCAGAGATTCTTCGTGGTAAAGGCGATGCGAAAGCGGCTGAAATTTATGCCGATGCGTATAATCGTGATGCGGAGTTCTACTCTTTTTATCACAGTATTAACGCCTATAAAGCATCCTTTAAAGATAAGTCAGATATTATGTTAGTTGATCCTAAGTCAGACTTCTTTAAATATTTTAATCAGTCCTCACAGTAAGTAGTAGGGAGGCCCAAAAAAGGTGGGGTTCCCCACCTTTTTTAATGTTATGTTAGAAACAACCTTAATTGCAGCCATCGCTTTAGTATTTATTATTGAAGGAATCTTACCTTTTGTGTTTCCCAATGCTTGGAAGCGTATGATGACTGCCGCGGTTCAAGCCTCTGAAAAAGAGTTGCGAATAATGGGGTTGATTTCCATCACCATTGGTATGGTGGTGTTAATGTTTTTAAGTGAATAATGTGTTGTGTATTTTTGTGGACTTTATTTGACGCAAAAAGTACAACCTCTCCAATTTAGTAATTAGAAAGAAGTGATTAATGCAACAATCTACTTGGTTTACGCCAGATGGTTTAGAAGACCTTCTGCCCCCTCAAGCCCAGAAACTGGAATATTATCGTCGTAAGTTAATGGATGGTTTTAACCTGTCAGGATATGACTTGGTGTTGCCACCGCTTGCGGAATTTACCGACTCTTTATTGACGGGAACTGCGCGCCATATGGCGGTGGATACTTGCCGTTTTACCGATCAAGAGAGCGGGAAAATGATGGGCGTTCGTGCCGACATGACGCCGCAAGTCGCCCGTATTGTCAGTAATCGTTTAAAAGCGTCTGATGGTATTTCTCGTTTATGTTATGCGGGCGAAGTGTTGAAAACACGCAACAATAAAGCAAAAGGGTCTCGCAGTCCGATTCAGCTTGGCGCAGAGATATTTGGTCATGCCGACGTTGAAAGTGATATTGAAATCATTGAGCTGATGTTGGAATCGATGCAGATGCTGAATTTAGAGAACAGCAAACTTAGCTTGGGGCATGTGGGCATTGTTGATGAACTGATCTCTCTTGCAGGGCTAAATGAAGGGCAAACCGCCCAATTGATTGATATTCTTGAGCGTAAAGCACTGCCTGAGTATGAACAGTTTTTAACGGAAATCACCTTGCCAGAAACGGTTGCAAATGCTTTTACAGCCTTACTCTCTTTCTGTGGTGAAGCATCAAAGGTCATTGTGCAAGCAAAAGCGTGTTTATCTCCGATCTCTTCGACGTTAAACGATGCGGTAGAGCGTTTGGATACGGTGATCACCTTTTTAAGAGCCATGCACAGTAATCCGATTCATTTAGATTTGGCGGATATTCGAGGTTATCAATACCATACCGGAATTATTTTTGCTTGTTACAGTGCCAATGGGTTTTTATTGCCGATTTGTAAGGGTGGACGTTATGACAACATTGGCTCTGAATTTGGTTTAGCACTGCCTGCGACAGGCTTTAGCTTGGATTTACGTCTCGCACTGGATCTATTAGCACCGGTTGAACCCGCTGAAAAAGGGTGTGTTTATGCGCCATTGCAAGCAGATAAAAACCTTCAAGAGAAGATTGTTGAATTGAAGGTATCGGGTCTAAAAGTGGTTAAGGTGCTTGATATGACTCAATTAAATACGGGTGATCAATTTTTATCCAATGCCTCTGGTCAATGGGTTATTGAAACCGTTTAAAATTATAAGAACAATTAAGAAGTAACTTTATGTCAAAACGAAATATTGTGGTTGTAGGAACTCAGTGGGGCGATGAGGGAAAAGGGAAGATTGTAGACCTATTAACAGATAGAGTTTCTGCGGTCATTCGTTTTCAAGGGGGGCATAATGCGGGTCATACATTGGTTATTGATGGTCAAAAAACGGTGCTTCACCTGATTCCCTCCGGTATTTTACGTGAAGAAGTTGAGTGTTTTATTGGTAATGGTGTCGTTTTAGCACCCGACGCGTTAGAGAAAGAGGTGACTCAACTCGAAACCACCGGATTAAAAGTTCAAGAGCGGTTAAAAATCAGTGAAGCTTGTCCATTAATTTTAGACTACCACGTGGCGTTAGATGTGGCGCGTGAAGTGGCTCGTGGCAATAAAGCGATTGGTACGACTGGACGTGGTATTGGCCCAGCCTATGAAGATAAGGTCGCACGCAGAGGGTTAAGAGCGGGTGACTTTAAAAACATGCAAACCTTTAAAGTTAAGTTGCAAGAGACGTTAGCGTATCACAACTATATGTTAGAGCATTTCTATAAAGCAGAACCGGTCTCTTTTGACCTGTTGTGGGCGAAATGTGAACGTTACAGTCAAATGATTCTGCCAATGTTGGCCGATATTCCCAACTTAATTGCAAGCTACAATGCCGAAGGTAAAAGCTTGATGTTTGAAGGGGCGCAAGGTACGTTATTGGATATTGACCAAGGTACTTACCCTTACGTAACCTCTTCAAATACGACAGCCGGTGGGGCTGCTTCTGGGGCTGGGATTGGTCCAACCGAGTTGGATTATGTTTTAGGTATTACTAAGGCCTATGCGACACGTGTTGGTAGTGGACCCTTCCCAACGGAGCTGTTATATGACTGTGATGCGGATGAAGGCGATGCGATTGGCAAAGAGCTAGGCACGCGTGGTCATGAATTTGGTGCGACCACGGGTCGTCAACGTCGTTGTGGGTGGTTTGATGCGGTTGCGTTACGCCGTTCTGCACAAATTAATGGCTTAACAGGCATGTGTTTAACGAAGTTAGATGTGATGGATGAGCTCAAAGAGATTAAGGTTTGTATCTCTTATGATCAAAATGGCCAAACACTACGATTGCCACCATCCAGTGCGGAAGAGTATGAAACTTGTGTGCCAAACTACGTGACCATGCCAGGTTGGCAAACGTCAACGGTTGGGGTTGAGTCTTGGGAAGCCTTGCCCCAACAAGCAAAAGATTACATTCGCTTTCTTGAAAAAGAGGTTGGGGTTGCGGTTTCAATTTTATCAACGGGGCCTGATCGTTCAGAAACCTTGGTCCTTAACGACCCGTTTTCTTAATTTCTATTAAGGATGCCGTAATAACAAAAAAGCCGAATCAAATTGATTCGGCTTTTTTTATGCTTGGAGGGGGGGAACTTATATTATGCGGTATATTCGGATTTAGAAGCTTCATAGCGTTTTACAATCTCATCAATGCTGTCTTGATCGTATTTACGTAAGCCACTTAATACCATCGTTTTAAAGCCTGAACCAATTTTTTCTCCTGCTTCCATTATATTGAACTCAATTCGAACTTGCCCGCGTTTTCCTTTGACTTCTAATTGGCTGTCTTTGAACTCAAGTGTGGGCTGAGAGCAGTTTAATTGATCAAATTCAAACGCCATGCTTTCATAAATAACCATCGGACGTTCTGGATTGATCATGACATTATGTTGCTTCATTAATGGCACGAGAATGTGCGGAAAGCAGTGGCCTGAAAAAGCGACGTAAGCACGGGAGAATGCTTCAATAAGTATGGCATCATGGGTTATTTCGCCTTGACGAGTCGCATTTAAACAGGGTTTTTGGTTTTCATCGATAACACTTAATTCGTTTTCGTTGGTATCAGGTATGGTGACCGCCATGTTTTTACCAATCATGCCTGTGTATTGGAAGGCCATTTTTTGAGACAGCCCTTGGTAGGCTAAGACCAGAGAGAATAACAGGTCGCCTGGAACGCAAAACCGTTTAGAGTCTGGGTTATGTAGTGGGTTAAAATCATCAGAAATTTCTTTGGCAAAGGTGCTGGCTTGCTCTGGTGTGATGTGGATGGTTTGACCATCGAGCGTTTTATTTGAGGTATGAAAAGCGGTTAGATACATAGTTTCTCTGAGGGTTTTAAAAGAATAAAAGAGGAATCATACTGAAATAGAGTCAAAAAATCATCTATTGCGAATACGATAGTCATAAAAAAAATTAATGATTTCTTTAGAAGAATTGACTCTTAGCCCGATTATGTTAAGCTTCGTTGCCCGAATTTGAGTGCTTTTTATTTAAATCTCCTTTATTTACAACAGGCTAACGCATGACCTCTTTGACCTTTTTAAGTATTAACTTGCCAATCGTTGCTTTACTTCCGTTTTTTGGTGCGATTTTTGCCGCTTGGGCCTCTAAAATAAATCGTTTAGCCTCGGCATGGGTGGCGGCATTCGTTACGATTTTGGCGTTGGCTTTTTTAGCCCCTTCCATTGCAATGGTGTTTGCGGGGGAAACCTTGATTCAGAGTTGGACTTGGATTCCAGCGATCGGGCTGGAGTTTGCGTTTCGCTTAGATGGTTTGGCGCTGCTGTTTGCACTGTTAATTTTAGTGATTGGTTTACTGGTCATTATTTATGCACGTTACTACCTCTCTAAAAAAGACTCAATGGGACGGTTTTTTGCCTATCTATTGATGTTTATGGGTTCCATGCTTGGGATTGTTCTCTCTGAAAACTTAATTCAGATGGTGGTTTTTTGGGAGCTTACCTCGTTAACCTCTTTCTTGTTAATCAGCTACTGGCAATATCGTAAAGATGCACGTGCTGGTGCTCGTATGGCGTTGGTGATTACGGGGGCTGGTGGCTTAGCCTTGCTCGCAGGGGTGCTTTTGTTAGGACATGTGGTTGGTAGTTATAACTTAACCGATGTCTTAGCGGCGGGTGAGTTGATTCGTGGGCATAATCTATACCTTCCAATTTTAGTATTGGTTTTACTGGGTGTCTTTACCAAATCGGCACAGTTTCCATTTCATTTTTGGTTGCCACATGCGATGGCAGCACCAACCCCTGTTTCGGCCTATTTGCACTCTGCAACGATGGTAAAAGCGGGTATCTTCTTATTAGCCCGTTTCTTTCCGGTGTTATCAGGCACACCAGAGTGGACGTGGTTAGTCGGTGGTGCAGGCTTAATTACCCTGTTAATTGGGGCGTACACCGCTCTATTTCAACATGATATTAAAGGGTTGTTGGCGTATTCAACCATTAGTCATTTAGGGTTAATTACCTTGCTATTTGGTTTTGGAACGCAACTGGCTGCCGTGGCGGCGATTTTCCATATTATTAACCATGCAACCTTTAAGGCCTCTCTCTTTATGGTCGCGGGAATTATTGACCACGAAACGGGTACGCGAGATATGCGGCGTATTAATGGCTTGCTCAAATACATGCCGCATACCGCTATATTGGCGATGATTGCTGCGGCTGCAATGGCTGGGGTTCCTTTATTGAACGGCTTCTTGAGTAAAGAGATGTTCTTTGAGCAAGCGTTAACCGCTTCAAACTCTTCCGTTTGGGCGTGGGCGGTTCCTATCTTAGTCATTGTTGCCGCGGTCTTCTCGGTCGCCTACTCATTACGTTTTATTCACGATGTGTTCTTTAATGGCGAACCGGTTGATCTCCCTAAAACACCACATGAACCGCCACGTTTTATGAAAATCCCCGTCGATTTATTGGTCATTATTTGTTTAGCGGTCGGGATCATTCCGATGTTTACCGTTGCGCCTATTTTGGCGGTTGCGGTTGCAGGTACGTTACAGACCACACCACCAGAATACAGCTTAGCGATTTGGCATGGATTTAATCTGCCGCTCTTAATGAGTTTCGTGGCGTTGGTCTTAGGGGTTTTAGTCTATGTGATGCGCAAACGACTGTTTGCATGGCACGAGTCAGGTGTCGCGCATTGGGATGCACGGATTATTTTTAATGCCGTACTAGGCGGGTTGGATGCGGTTGCTAAGTCGATTACACGCTCTTTTGATAAAGGGTCGTTGCAAAATGCTTCGGTCTGGGTGATTGCAACCGCGTTATTAGCGGGCTTTATTGGCTTTACTAGCGTATCAGCACCGCTGTTTGGTGATCGTGAATTAATGCCGGTTGATGGTGTGAGTGTTTTGGCGGTTGCAATCTTAATGATTGCCAGTGTATTGACGCTGGCACTGCACCGCAAGCGTTTAATCTCTTTGGTGATGCTTGGTGTGGTGGGTTTAATTATTTCACTGATGTTTGTCAAGTTCTCAGCACCCGATTTGGCATTAACGCAACTGTCCGTTGAAATTGTAACCGTGATTTTATTACTACTGGCACTGTATTTCTTGCCACAAACCACACCGAAAGAGACCTGCGATTTACGAGTGAGTCGAGACATTGTGATTGCTGTCTTGTCGGGGGTTGGCGTGACGTTATTAGCGATGGCGGTATTAACCCGTGATTTTGCACCGATTTCAGAGTTCTTCTTATTGAACTCTGTTCCGGGCGGTGGGGGAACCAACGTGGTGAACGTGATATTGGTCGATTTCCGAGGAACCGATACCTTAGGTGAGATTGCCGTATTGGCACTCGCAGGGTTAGGTATCTTTGCGATGTTGCAAGGCATGAAGTTACACGCGCCAGATCGAGATACAGGGGGACGTTTATGGAACAGCGATCTACATCCAGAAATTATGCAAACCTTAACCCGTCTGTTGTTACCACTGATGCTAATGATTGCCATCTATATTTTCTTACGAGGGCATAATTTACCCGGCGGTGGCTTTATTGCAGGACTGATTGCCGCCGTTGCCTTAATTGTGCAATACCTCTCTAACGGGATTGCCTGGACCAATGATCGCCTTAAGTTTGATATGCACTGGGTTATTGGTTTTGGTCTATTAATCGCAACCGCTACGGGCTTGGTGGCAATGGGATTAGGCTATCCCTTTATGACCACCGCCTTTACCTATTTAAATTGGCCAGTGGTTGGCAAGTTTGAAGTCGCCAGCGCCATTGCCTTCGATTTAGGCGTGTTCTTAGTGGTGGTGGGCGCAACGGTTATGAGCTTGGTAGAACTTGGCAAGCTCAGCAATGAGTCGCATCAAGCGCCAGTAAAACCTACAACACAACCAACAACGCAACGTAAATTAGAACAGGAGGCAAACTAATGGAGTGGCTTATTTCACTAGCAATTGGGGTGCTGACCGCAACAGGTGTCTATTTAACCTTACGTGCGCGTACCTTTCCCGTGGTATTGGGGCTAACCCTATTGGCGTATGCCGTCAATATTTTCTTATTTGCAATGGGGCGTTTAACCGTGGGCTTGCCAGCCGTAATTGATAAAACCGCTACCGCAGCACAGTACAGTGATCCATTGCCACAAGCATTGGTCTTAACCGCGATAGTTATCGCCTTTGGTATGACCGCCTTTTTAATTGTGCTGGCATTGAAAGCGCGTGGCGAACTGGGCAACGATCATGTTGATGGCTTGGATACAGAATCCGATAATTACTCAAATAAGGAGGTCAAATAAATGAGTCATTTAGTTGCTTGGCCCGTTTTTTTACCCCTTATTACGGGGTTTTTATTGATTTTAGCGCACATGGGAGGCATTCGTCTTCAGCGTGTCATTAGCTTTTTAGCTGTTATCGGCTTGGTCTTATTGAGTGCGGCACTTATTTCAGCCACCTCAACCGACCAATACCAAGTGTATCTGTTAGGAAACTGGACGGCACCGTTTGGAATCGTACTTGTCTTAGACCGTTTATCCGCATTAATGGTGGCAATCACCTCGTTATTGGCTGTGGGTGCATTATGGTACGCCATGAGCACCGATACTGATAAAAAAGGCGCGCATTTTCATATCCTGTTTCAAATGCAACTGTTTGGTTTAAACGGTGCGTTTTTAACGGGGGATGTGTTTAACCTATTCGTCTTCTTCGAAGTGCTGTTGCTGGCCTCTTATGGTTTATTGTTACACGGCAGTGGGCGTTTACGAACCAAAGCGGGCTTGCATTATGTGGTCATTAACCTTATTGGTTCCACACTGTTCTTATTTGCGGTTGGCGCGCTGTATGGTGTTTTAGGCACGCTTAACATTGCGGATATGGCGGCTAAAATTGCGGTTGCACCGCAAGAAGACTTAGGGGTGATTGCGGCGGCTGGACTGTTACTGCTGGTGGTCTTTGGCGTAAAAGCCGCTATGTTCCCACTGTATTTATGGATGCCAAGCGCCTACGCCAATACCTCTGCTCCCGTGGCGGCACTGTTTGCGATTATGACCAAAGTAGGAATTTACTCCATTATTCGAGTTCACGGTACCATTTTTGGCAGTGAAGCAGGGGAGTTGGCTTATTACTACGCCCCTTGGGTATTAGGGCTTGGATTGATTACGCTGTTGTTAGCGGCATTTGGTGTGGTGGCGTCACGTGGATTACGCGAGCAAGTGGCATATTTAGTACTGGCATCGGTCGCCACGTTATTAATCGGGGTGGGGCTGATGAGTCCTGCGGCACTGAGTGCGACCTTGTACTACCTCATTCACTCCACTTTAATTGCGGGCGCGATGTTCCTGTTAGCAGATGTTATTTTAAGAGGACGTGGCACTTATGAAGATCGTTTTGAGAGCGGACCTTCTATGCCCAGTGCGATTCTGATTGGTTCGATCTTTATGTTTGCCGCTATTGCGATGACAGGAATGCCACCGTTATCTGGTTTCTTTGGTAAGGTATTGATTCTAAGTGCCGCGTTAGACGACGCATGGTTTGCGACTATTATCTCTGTGATACTGGTGGCTGGACTCATAACTATCTTGTCGATGGCGCGTACGGGATCGTTAATTTTTTACAAAGTGTTACCTGACGATTCCGTTCCAACCTCTGAACGTGGTGAACCGTTGAACCGTATGGCCTTTATTGCTGTCATTGGTTTGTTGTTAGCCAGTCCAATTTTGGTGGTATTTGCACAACCGATTACCGCCTTTACCGAATCCGCGGCCAATCAAGTCTTTAACAGTGCGACTTATATTGAAGCGGTACTTTCTACCCCAGCGGTTACGGAGGTTACAAACTAATGAAACCCTTTTTAAATAAAGTCCTTCCACATCCCATTCTTACCTTGGTTTTGTGGGGCGTTTGGCTACTGTTAAATAACACCATTGGCGCAGGGCATATTGTACTGGGCTTGATTTTGGCTATTTTCATCCCGTGGCTAACCTCTGGCTTCTGGCCTGAAAAGGTGCGTATTCAATCGCCGTTGACGCTGTTAAAGTTTTTGGGCGTGGTGTTGTGGGATATTCTAGTCGCCAATATGGCAGTGGCAAAGCTCATCTTAGGGCGTAATAAAGACTTAAACCCCGGCTTCTTTTACATTGATTTAGACATTGAAACCCCATTGGGCATTAGCTTATTAGCGAACACCATTTCGCTTACACCCGGTACGGTTTCATGTGATTTAACCGAAGATCGAAAACGATTACTGGTTCATGCGTTGCATATTGAAGACATTCCAGCAACGATTAAAGAGATTAAAGCGCGTTATGAAGCGCCCCTAAAAAAGGTATTTGTCGCATGTTAGAGACCGCACTACTCATTGGATTTACGTTGGTAAGCATCGCGTTGTTGCTTAGCTTTTTACGCTTAATCAAAGGCCCCGATGTCCCTGATCGAATTTTAGCCCTCGATACGTTATACATTAACTCAATCGCACTGTTGGTTCTACTTGGGCTGTACTTTCAAAGCGCCTTGTATTTTGAAGCCGCACTGTTAATTGCGGTAATGGGGTTTGTTGGCACCATCGGATTAAGCAAATATCTGTTACGTGGCGATATTATGGAATAAGGGCTGTAACGATTCAGCTTGCTCCCTGAAATACGCCACTTCTGCGTTAAAAAATGGACATTTACACTTGTAAACTCACATTTTTTGCCTTGAATTGACGGATTTCAGGGGCAATCTGAACCGTTACTCATGCAGTAAATTACAACCTAAAATAACGATTTAAAATTTTCTCCCCCCCCCTAATTTATTCGCGTTTAGATAGAGTTTATATAGGGGGGGGAGAAAAATATTTAAAAGGAAAAAACAATGTTTGAATGGATTTTATCTGCACTTATTGTTATTGGTGCATTTTTTACCTTAGTTGGATCCATCGGGTTATACAAACTCCCCGATTTTTTCATGCGATTGCACGGTCCCACCAAAGCGACGACCTTGGGTGTGGGCGCGTTACTGATCGCCTCGGCACTGTATTTCAGTTTTAAAACCGACGACATCAGTTTGCACGAAGTCTTAATTACGGTGTTCTTATTCATCACCGCGCCCGTCAGTGCACATCTTATGGCGAAGGCCGCGATTCACATTAAGCTTAAACAGGTGGATCGAACACAAAATAAAATGAAATAAAAAAGGCAGCTCTAAAGCTGCCTTTTTTATCTGACTGAGTATTATTTTAAATACGTTTTAAAAGTTGAATTTTATCCCCTATTTGAATGGTTCCCTCTTTGAGTACCTTGCAGCGAATACCGCCATTCCAGTCGGGTGATAGGGCTTCTTTTAGCCCAGGGCAGAGTTGCTCCATTCGAGCGCAAGGGTCAGTTTCTGCGGTAATTTCGAGCAGTACTTTTCCAACTTGAACCTGTTGTCCAATCAGAGCATCACCTTCGCTAAAATCCATGTCATCCACCAATAAATTTGCCCGTCTTTCACTCCAGTCCAATTTGACGTCTAATGTTTGGCAAATACGCTCCCATGTTTGAGCTGAGAGTAGGGTGACTTGGGTACGTGGGTTACACTGACCACGATAATCATTCTCAAGCCCTGTTTTTAGATGGACTTGAATACTCTGGTGCTGTGTAATGGCCCCTTTTGACTGGGCATGGGTTGCAATCCCAATAAGTTTTGGCATGATGCGTTTCTTCTGTTATAAATTGGTCAGACGGCATTATAATGAGCCAATAAAACAATGAATGTGACATTTTAGTGAATAAGTACAGAGACCTTTGCTCGAGAGGAGCGCTAGAGAAAAAAGAGATAAAATTTGGCTGATTGAGGCGGGAAATGCAGGGAATACCTAGGTATTCACAAGTTTTTCAACAAAAATCAGGTATATTTTAACCTTTTTTATCTGTGCATCCTTTCGTGTAAAGGTCTCAGAGTGAGATAAGATGAAAAAAGTAGCAGGCGAGGCGATGTCTTTAGGATCCGTGATGATTGATATTGAGGGCACGTGCTTGCAACCGATTGAAAAAGAGCGGTTGATGTCGCCGTTGGTGGCGGGCGTTATTTTATTTAGTCGCAATTTTGAGACGATCGAGCAGTTACAACGCTTAACCACTCAGATTCATAACTTACGCCATCCAAGGCTTTTAATTGCCGTGGATCATGAAGGTGGGCGAGTACAACGTTTTCGAGAGGGATTTACCCATATTCCGCCGATGCGCTTGTTAGGTACGTTGTATGAACAAGACCCCTCTAATAGCTATCAAGTCGCTGAAAAAATAGGGTGGTTATTGGCGGCAGAGTTACTGTCGGTTGGCGTTGATTTTAGTTTTGCCCCTGTTGTTGATTTGGACTATGGTGGCAGTACCGTGATTGGCGATCGTGCGTTTCATCGCCACAGTGCTGCGGTGGGAAATTTATCGTTTCACTTGATGTTAGGAATGCGAAAAGCGGGCATGGCGTCGGTGGCAAAACACTTTCCTGGGCATGGCTTTATTGAGGCCGATACGCATATTGAGATGGTGGTGGACGAGCGACCGTTTATGGAAGTTCAGCAACATGATATGAAGCCATTTTTACATTTGATTGAAAATGGATTGGATGCGGTGATGCCCGCACATGTGATCTACCCGAAAGTTGACAGCTTACCCGCAGGGTTTTCAGAGGTCTGGTTGCAGGCGATTCTACGAAAACAGTGTCACTTTGAAGGGGCGATTATCAGTGATGATATGAGCATGAAAGCGGCACAAGCCTATGGCACGCCTTCTGAGCGAGTATTAAAAGCGCTGCAAGCAGGGTGCGATTTAGTGTTGGTGTGTAATGATCCTTTAGCTTCAGATGAAGTGCTGGCAAAATTAGTTTGGCACGCTTGCACCTTATCTCATGCTCGATTGATTCGTTTGCATGGGCACGGTAAATTTAATTATGCAACCTTACGATTTGACCCTCAATGGCAAGCGGCCGTGAGTGTCGTGAATGAATTAAACCAAGTAAATGATCAGCAGGAGTTAATTTAATGGAATTTTTGATGGAACTTTGGGCAAACTTAGTCGCACTATTTGGCGGGCAAGTTTGGTTGCTATTAGTGATCTCCATTTTATTGGTCACGGCAATTATTGATGTGGTTCAACGTCGTGTTTTAAAAACAACACATCTGTATTTAGAGCGCAAAGAGCGAGTTTGGCTGGACAGTTTTGTCGATGCGACGCGTGCGCCAGTCTCATTCTTTATTTGGGTCACGGGAACCATCTTGGCGTTAACGACGTTGATTTTGCATCTTGAAGTCTATGTGGAGGTGGTGGATTATATTAATGCGTTTAAGAACACCATTTTAACCCTCTCTGTCGGTTGGTTTGTAATTCGTTTGGTGCAACGTTTAGAAACACACCTTAAAGCATTTGCTTCAGAGGACGATCGGCTAGATGAAGTAACGGTTGAAGCTTTGGCAAAAATTATTAAGCTCTTTGCCTTTATTTTAACGGGACTGTTTTTCTTAAATGCATTTGGCGTGAGCTTAACAGGACTATTAGCTTTTGGTGGTGTTGGGGGAATCGCCATTGGTTTTGCCGCGAAAGACCTATTAGGAAATGTCTTTGGTGGTTTAATGTTGTACTTAGATAAGCCCTTTAAAGTTGGGGAGTGGATCCGATCTCCCGATCGACAAATTGAAGGAACAGTGGAGCACATTGGTTGGCGTATGACGACGGTGCGCACCTTTGATAAACGTCCGCTGTATATTCCCAATGGAATCTTTGCCAATATTGCGATTGAAAACCCCTCAAGAATGACCAACCGCCGTATTAAAGAGACCATGGGGGTACGTTATGCTGATGTACACAAAATTCGTGAGATTATTAAAGCGGTAAAATCGATGCTACAGAACCATCCCGAGATTGATACTCGACAAACCTTGATTGTGAACTTTAATCAATTTAATGCCTCCTCGTTAGACTTTTTTATCTACACCTTTACTAAAACCACTAACTGGATTCGTTTTCATGAAGTTAAAGAGGATGTGTTGTTAAAAGTTAGTGATATTGTGGAAGCACATGGCGCAGAGATGGCCTTTCCGACTCGAACCTTGCATATTGAATCGATGTCGAATGATACTGAGGTATTGGTTGATACTGAAAAAAAGGGATAATAATATTCCCCCCCCCCTTTATTTTTTATGAGGGGGAGAAATTATGAAAAATTATAAAATAATCACTTCAGGTTCTAAATAAATCCCAAATTTATGGTTTACATCTTCTTGGATAAGCTGTGCAAGCTCCCCTATCTCTCCGCCTGTTGCTCCGCCTAGGTTAATCAAAAAAAGTGCATGTTGGTTTGATACGGCGGCATGTCCGTGTAGTTCACCTTTCCAGCCAGCGTGTTCGATTAACCAAGCGGCGGGGATTTTATAATCGCCATTTAGCATTTTATGGTGCGGTATTTCTGGGTATTTTTCACGGAGCTTTTCAAAGTATTCGACATCAATAACGGGGTTTTTAAAGAAGCTACCCGCATTACCCGTTTTGTGATAATCCGGAATTTTGCTTTCACGAATTTTAATAACCGTATCGTAGATTATTTTAGGGGTTAAGTCGCTCTTTTTATACGATTCAAGCGCTATTTTAAGCGGGTCATAGACTAAGTTGGGCTTGCCTTCATGACGTTTTCTAAGCCGAAAGGTAACACGGTAGACGAGGAGTTTATTAATAAATTCCTGTTTAAAAATACTGGTTCGGTAGCCAAACTGACACTCTGAGTGTCGAAACTCTCTGCGCTGTCCATCGTAAATATTTAAGGTATGCACTCGGGTAATGCTGTCCTGAGCTTCAGCACCATACGCGCCTATGTTTTGTACCGGTGCCGCACCAACCGTTCCAGGGATGAGCGCTAAATTTTCCAGCCCCCACCAGTCATTTTCGACGGTATAGGTCACTAAATCATGCCACTCAACCCCTGAACCAACGGATATCCAAATATTGTCACTGTCTTCCTTGACCACGGTTATTTTTTTAAAGGTACAGCGAATCGTGACCCCTTCTAGATCATGGGTAAACAGTAAATTACTGCCTCCGCCAATAATGCGCCAAGGGAGAGAGGCGAGTTTGATATCGGTTCTAAGGGTTAGGATGTCACTTTGGCGATTAATCTCAATATAGTATTGGGTTTTAACATCTATTTGAAAGGTGTTATGAGGAAGCAGTGAGTAGTTGGCCTGAATGTGCATAAGGGTCTTGTGTATAATGTTTTCAAAATGATTTTTTATTATAAAGGAAGATAGATGGGGCAGTTAAAACTTTCTACCGATGCGTGGTCTTCACAAACGGTTTTTATCTTGGCGGCAGTCGGTTCTGCGGTAGGGCTTGGTAATTTATGGAAGTTTCCTTATATTACCGGTGAAAATGGTGGCGGAGCCTTTGTTTTAGTCTACTTGGCATGTGTGTTGTTAATTGGTATTCCCGTCTTAATGTCTGAAATAGCCTTGGGTCGTGCTGGAAAAGCCAACCCCGTTCAGGCGATGTCGAACTTAGCACGTGAAAATGGTGCCAGCCGATTATGGGCACTATTGGGGCTGAATGGTGTTTTGGCAGGAGCATTAATTCTCTCTTTTTATACCGTTATTGCCGGTTGGGCGGTCTCCTATTTTGTGCAAAGTATTTCAGGTGCCTTTGTTGATATTACTGCTAATGAAGCAGGGAGTCATTTTGAAAGTTTAATGGCTAATCCCTATGAACTGCTGTTTTGGCATACAGTGGTCAGTTTGGCAACCATTTACATTGTTTCGAAAGGAGTGAAGCAGGGCTTAGAAAAAGCAATTAATTTGATGCTCCCCGCGTTACTGCTGATTTTATTGGTGTTATTAGGCTATGCGACCACGACGGGCGCATTTGGTGAAAGCTTTAATTTTTTATTTGCAGCCGACTTTTCCAAACTCACATGGGCATCGGTATTAATCGCCATGGGACATGCCTTCTTTACTTTAAGTATCGGGTTGGGAACCATGATGGTGTATGGCTCGTATCTGTCTAAAAAAGGATCAATTGTAAAAGCAAGTTTGTGGATCGCGTTTGCGGATACCGCCATTGCGTTGATCGCTGGGTTGGTCATTTTTTCAATTGTATTTGCCAATGGTTTAGAAGCGGGCTCAGGACCTGGGCTATTGTTCGAAACCTTACCAGTCGCTTTTGGTCAAATGACTGGAGGGTGGTTTTTTGGTACTTTGTTTTTTGCATTGGTGGTCATGGCGGCATTAAGTTCTGCGATTTCATTAATTGAGCCTGTCGTAAGTTGGTTTGATCAAAATTGGGGCATTAAGCGAGAAAAAGCCGTTTGGATTTTAGGGGGCTTAATTTGGATGCTTGGTGTGGGAACGGTGTTGTCATTTAATGAGTGGCAAGATGTTCACTTTTTAGGGGATCGTAATTTCTTTCATTCGGTCGATTATCTTACTTCTAACATCATGCTACCGTTGGGAGGTTTATTAACCGCAGTCTTTATGGCATGGGTCATGAAGAGAGAGCAGGTTCAGGAACAAATTGATCTGCAAGCGCCTTGGATGCAACTGTTAATTTTAGATCTCAAGTGGTTGTCACCAGTCGCGGTGCTTGTGGTATTTTCGTCCAGTTTAGTGGCATCAGAGAGCGTGGTTTGGATGATTGCAGTGAGCTTATTCATCTATGCTATTTATGTTTGGAATGCGCTTAATGAAGCAAGATCATGATGAGATTTGAATAAGACAGGGGGGAGAAAGTTTAAAAATGCGACTTTAAGTTTTCTCCCTCTTTATTGATTGGTAGGGTGACTAGCGTAGAAAAGGTTAATATTGCGCCGTATACTGGTTTTGAATCATACGATGCATCTCTAAATATTTTGCATTCATTTTGCGTTGTAACTTGTGTGAATAACGCAAAATAGAGCGCATAACATTAAAGGTCAGATGGGGGTGCTTTTCAATCATCTCTTCAAATGCTTTGCGTGAAAGCATGAGGACTTCACTGTCTTTTTTGGCGATGAGGCGCATGGAGTGAGGGTTACCATCTAAAAAGCTTAGTTCACCCGTCATAGAGCCCTCTTTAAGGGTGTCGATCGAGAGGGACTTTTCTGCAGTAAGCATTTTTAAGACTTCTAATTTTCCGCTCACCAGAATATAGAGTGTGTCATCTTGAGAACCCGCATCAAATAAAATATCTCCTTTTGCGACTTTGCGTGTTTCAACGGCCTTTGCAAGTATTTTGCACTCTTTTTCACTTAAGTCTTGTCCTAAGATAGAGTCCTTAATTTTTTTAGCTTCTGGCATTGTGCACTCCTTATTAGTTAAATTAAAAATCCCTTATATTTTACGCCTATACCTTGTATAACGCTATGTAAATAAGCGTAATTTCTGGTATTTGTTATATCTCTTTAAGAGACTTTAATGTGCAACATCAAGGCGTTCTACCGGAAAGAAGGCATCAAAAAAAGCGCCCATTCCGTAGCTAAAGAGAAAAATAATGACAAAGACGATCAGAATGGATCGGGCAGACTTGTTTTCAATAAATTTTTCACGCCATCGCTCTTTACGAACATAAGGCCAGATGAGGTAAAGAAAGCCAATCGTTGCAATCACTTGAACGCCAATAAGCAGGTATTGAATGCCCGTAGGCAACTCTGTCTCGATCATAAAGCGTGCCTTTTAAGCCAGTAATTGAATGAGAGTCTGGTAATAAATTTCGGTGAGTTGGTTAAGGTCATCGACACTGACACGTTCATCAATTTGATGAATGGTGGCATTTAAAGGGCCGAGTTCAATAACTTGTGCGCCCGTTGGTGCAATAAAGCGACCATCGGAGGTGCCACCTGCGGTAGAGAGTTTGGGTTGATAACCTAAAACGATTTCTGAGGCTTGTTTAACGGCTTGAATCAGTTGACCATCTGCTGGGGTAATAAAGGGGAGTCCGGAGAGTGTCCACTCTAAGTCGTAATCAATTTTATGTTGATCCAGAATGTTGTGAACACTCGATTTCAAACTGTCGGGCGTGTGCTCGGTTGAGAATCGAAAGTTAAATAAGACCTCTACCGTGCCTGGCGTAATGTTGGTTGCGCCCGTGCCGCCATTGATATTGGAAATTTGGAAGGAGGTGGGGGGGAAATATTCATTACCATGATCCCATTGAAGCTGTACCAGTTGTTCTAAAGCGGGGGCAATTTGATGAATTGGGTTGAGAGACAGCTCAGGGTAGGCAATATGCCCTTGTACTCCTTTAACCGTTAAGGTGCCACTTAATGAACCTCGGCGTCCATTTTTAATGGAGTCTGCCAGCTTTTTGCTGCTGGAGGGTTCACCTACTAAGCAGTATTCAAAATGCTCTTTACGGTTTTGTAGTGTTTCAATGACTTTAACCGTGCCGTCAAGAGCTGGCCCCTCTTCATCACTGGTAATGAGATACGCAATGGAACCTTTATGATCAGGATAGTCCTGTACAAAACGTTTGCTGGCGACCATAAAGCAGGCAATGCTGCTTTTCATATCCGCCGTGCCGCGACCGTACATCATGCCTTGGTCATCAATCTGTGCTGAAAAAGGTGGGTGTGTCCATTTTTCTTCTGGCCCCGTCGGTACCACGTCGGTGTGACCTGCAAATACGAAACACGGGCTGGCGTTGCCTTTACGCGCCCATAGATTGTCCACCTCTCCAAACGGCATCGGCTCGATCTGAAACCCTAAAGGCTCTAAATGGTCGGCAATAATTTTCTGACAGCCTTTATCATTTGGCGTGACAGAGTCAATTTGAATCAGGCGTTGGGCAAGTTGAATGGTTTCGCTAGCGTGGTCAGACATGAGTGTTTTCTTATTTTAGTATAAATGATTCCCTATTTTAGGCGTTCTATGTGAGTTTTAGAAGGGGGAGGCAGAATTTATTTAAGGGGTAAGCGTTTGATATTCACTCTCTTTAAACCCGATGATGATAGGGGAGTTTGGTGTGTTGTCTGTTTGTAATACTGGGCGTTTAATAAGGGTTGGGTGCTCAATTAGAGTGGTGAGTTCGCAGTGCGAGATAAGTGCTTCTTTTTGTGATTCATTGAGTTGTCGCCAACGGGTGCTACGTTTATTCACAAGGGTGGTGATGGGGTGTTGTTTGAGCCACGTTTGCAGAAGTTCGAGCGTTACGCCATCTTTTCTGAAGTCGTGAAATTGGTAGGGAATGTTGTTTTGTTCTAAAAATTTTCGTGCTTTGCGAACCGTATCGCAATTGGGTATGCCGTATAGAATCATGGTTTTATTGTCCCTGTTTTTTAGACTTTATGACACAGTATAGGCTGAAAGTTCTGTCTTTAGAAGGTATACTCTCTCCAAATTTATTTTTAACATTTAATTAAGAGAATAGCATTATGACCATCAAACGAATTGGACATCGCTACAGCGATACGAAAACTGGTGTGACTTTAGATGTGTGGTTTCCACGCTCTAATAAAGAGATCTCTCGTAATTGTTTAGCGTTGCAAGCGGGTTTGATTAAAGGTGACTTTGTTACGGTAGAGATTGCATCGGTGGATGATGCACCGACTTCGGCGGAAGAGGCGTATCTTCGTCTTCACTTACTGTCTGAGTGTGCCGTTAAACCCAATGAAATTAATTTAGACGGTGTTTTTGGTCTGTTAAACAATGTCGCTTGGACAACAGCGGGCCCTGTGTTGCCTGCTGAAGTTGAAAACTTGCGTGAAGCGATTGCCAATGAAGTGCATCAGTTTAATGTCACCTGCATTGATAAGTTTCCACGCATGACCGACTATGTGATTCCTGAAGGGGTTCGTATTGGGAATGCGGATCGTGTTCGATTGGGCGCACATTTAGCACCAGGAACCACGATTATGCATGAAGGATTTGTAAACTTTAATGCCGGTACCCTAGGGAACTCAATGGTCGAAGGGCGTATTAGTGCCAGTGTTGTGGTCGGTGAAAATACCGATATCGGTGGTGGAGCGTCTATTATGGGTACACTGTCTGGTGGTGGTAAGCAAGTCATCTCAATGGGCAAGCGTAACTTATTGGGTGCAAATGCTGGACTGGGTATCTCGTTGGGCGATGATTGTATTGTTGAATCGGGTCTGTATTTAACGGCAGGTACCAAAGTAAAAATGCCTGACGGCTCGATTGTGTCTGCGCGTGAACTGTCTGGTGCCTCTAAACTGTTATTCAGACGTCATAGTCAAACTGGCGCGGTAGAAGCAATTGTGACAGATGGCTCGTTATGGGGCGGACTCAACAGCGCATTGCATAGCAACGATTAACCACTGTAGGGGTAACCCCCAGTGGTTACCCTGTTTGATTTAAATCTATAAAACCATTCGTAGGGGCGGAATCCATTTTCGTCCTTTTGAGGGTAGATATAGGATCTACACCTACCGTTTCTTTATTCAATCAAATCCATTAACTCAGCTGAAATTTTCTCTTTTAGCTGAGGGTCTTTTATCGCATTATTATTGGTATCACTAATAATAAAGGTATCTTCTGCTTTTTCACCTACCGTATGGATTTTAGCGTCGTGTAATCGGATGTTACAACGCTTGAGGGCGTGGCCTATTTTTGAGAGTAGTCCTGGAATATCTTTGGTGGTGATGTGTAGCTCTGTTCGGTGTTCATTTAAGGTTTTAAAGGTCAGTTCGGTTGGTGTTTCAAAGCAACGAATTCGACGTGCCTGCGTGCTGCCTTGATACGTATGATTATCGATTTCGGTTTGTGAGAGTTTGGTCTGAATTTTTTGAATGACTTCTGGGTGTCGCGCTTGATCTAGGTAGGACATCGTTTCACGATCGAGAATGTACATAATAACCAGCGTCATCTGGTCTTGAGTGCTGAAAATACGCGCTTCGACTACCGTTAAATTGAGTAGGTCTAAAGCGTGGGTTATGTGGGCGAACAAGAAGTCTCTGTCTTGCATATAAATCATCAGTTCTGTGGCACCAAGCGACTTTTTCTTTTTGAGAAAAATGTGCGTTTGATCGTGCTCAATGATGTAAAGCTGTTGGGTGATGCGTGCGACATCCTGTGCATTTTGGCGACTGAAAAACTCACTTTGTGCCACGCTGTTCCAAAAAGGTTGATAGTGTGTGGGTCGAATCCCTTTTTTAGCGAGTATCTCTTTGGCTTTCTCTTGGATTTTTAGGGCTTTCTTTGCACGGTCTTGTGGGATGTTTTTTGCTTGCGATAAAACGTTTGAGGTTTCATTGTAAAGTACTAAAAAGAGTGAATTTTTCCAATCGTTCCATACCGCATCGGATGTGGAACAGACATCGGCAACGGTGAGCAGATAGAGGTAGTCTAAATGCTCTTGATCTTGCATTAAGTCGGCAAACTGTTTAATTACCTCTGGATCGCTTAGATCTTTTCGTTGCGCGGTGCCTGAAAAGACTAAATGGTTACGTACTAGCCAGTGAAGCATTTGACTGTCTCGGTCGGCTAGGTGGTGTTGTTTGGCAAACTCGAGTGCATCCTGTGCGCCTACTATTTCATGTTTGCCACCACGGCCTTTGGCGATGTCGTGAAACAGCCCTGCCAAAAAGAGCACTTCGGGTTTGTTCAGCTGAGTAGCTATTTGGTGAGCCGTTGGAAATTCATAGGTGAACTCTTCGACAAAGAAACGGCGAAGGTTTCGAATAACTAAAACCGTATGTTCATCAACGGTATAGGCGTGAAAGATGTTAAATTGCATTAACCCAGATATTTTTTTAAAGGCGGGTAGATAGGCGGCTAAGATGCCATAGCCATGCATCCGTTTTACGGCAGCATTCACCCCTTTGGGTTGACGAAAAATTTCAATAAATAGGGCGATATTAATGGGGTCTTTTCGAAAATCATCATCAATTAGGTAAAGATGATCACGTATCGCTCGGATAGTTTTTGAGCGTAATCCAGTAATATGCGGTCGCGTTTCTAAAATAATAAAGACTTCGAGTAGGGTAGTTGGGTTCTGTTTAAAAATATCGGGGTCTTTGATGTCTAGGTGTTGGTTCACCACGTTAAAGCGTTTATTAATGCTTTCGGTGTGCTTTTCATCATTAAAGAGGGTCTCTCTAAAGTGCTGTAATAAGATTTCGTTGAGTTTGACGGTGCTGTGCACATTGCGATAGTAGCTGCTCATAAACTGTTCAACAGCCATTTTTTCATCCGTATCGACATAACCAAAAGATTCTGAGATTGACTGCTGTAGATCAAACTGTAAACGATCTTCTCGACGCCGTTTAAGGTGTTGTAAAGCGAATCGCACGCGATTTAGGTATTTATAGGCGGATTCAATCTCAATAAATTCTTCGGTGCTCAAGAAATTTCGTTGCACCAGTTCGTTAATAGAGGAGGCATTAAAGTGGCGTTTGGCGACCCAGTAGATGGTTTGAATATCACGCAACCCACCTGGGCTCTCTTTGATATTCGGTTCAAGTTGATATACCGTATCATTAAAGCGTTTGTGGCGGTTCTCTTGTTCAATGTATTTGGCTTGAAAAAAAGCCTTACTTGGCCAGAAATCGGCATGGTTCCAAATGGAGTGTAGTCGTTCAAATAGGGCATAGTCTCCAGTGAGCCAACGAGATTCTAAAATATTGGTGGCGGTGGTAACATCCTCTAATCCTGCTTCAAAGCAGTCTTCAACGGTACGAATGGCGGAGCCTACATCAAAGCCTAAGTCCCATAAGAGGGTGATAAATTTAGATAGGTTATCTTTGTGTGCATCAATCTCATTACAGAGAATAAGCAGATCAATATCGGAATAGGGATGCAACTCTTCACGGCCATAGCCTCCGACAGCAATGAGGGAGGCGACACCTGAAGGAAGGTAGGTGTTCCAAATGGTTTTTAGGAGCTGATCGATAAAATGTGCACGTTCTTTAATTAAACTGGAAACCGCAATGCCATTTTCATACTGGATAAACTGGTAGTCTAAAAAGGTTTTTAGAACCAAGCGTCCTGATTTTAATATATCAGGGTAGACCATTTGTTCGCTGTTAAGCGCCTGAATAAAAGAGGCGTTGTGGTTTTCAGTGGTATTCATTGGCGATCTCTTTTAGGATTATGGCAGTACCGGTTGCTCATCGGTTCTTAAGGTGAATACTTCATAGCCGGTTTGTGTGACGACTAAGGTATGTTCCCACTGAGCGGAGAGTTTACGATCCTTGGTGACGACGGTCCAGTTATCGGCTAATAATTTAACATCCGCTTTGCCTAAGTTGATCATTGGTTCAATCGTAAAGACCATTCCAGGTTTTAAAATGATCTCTTTCAGTTCGGGGGCAGCGTAGTGCAATACTTGAGGGGGTTCGTGAAAGTCTGCACCAATGCCGTGGCCACAATACTCTTTAACGACACTAAAATTATTTTTTTCAGCATGTGTCTGAATAGCCTGCGCCACTTCGTAAAGGCTAATATCGGGTTTCACTTGTTGAATACCGAGCCATAAACATTCGTGTGCAACCTTGGTTAAACGGCTGGCAAATGGTTTGACGTTGTCAATTTCAAACATACGGCTGGTGTCACCGTGATAGCCATCTTTAATAACGGTAACATCAATATTTACAATATCCCCTTTTTTAAGCTTTTTCTTGTCGTCTGGAATACCGTGGCAAACCACTTGGTTGATGGAGATGCAGCTAGAGGCTGGAAACCCATGGTAATTTAGCGTAGCAGGAATGGTCTGTTGCTCGTTGACCATGTAATCATGCATAATTTGATTTAAGTGTCCCGTGGTCACGCCTGCAACAACATGAGGTGCGATCATTTCAAGTACCTCTGCGGCCAGCTTTCCAGCGACACGCATTTTTTGAATTTCATCTTCGGTTTTGATTTTTATGGTCATTTTTTGAGTCTTTTAATAAAAATTAAGGGTGTTTTCTTAATTGTAATTGTTAAATAAGCTTGCTTATGGTATAAATGCCGCGCCTTTCTATTGAGAGGAATTTTAACAAAAAATCTGGTAACTGCTCAGCTAACTCCTGAAAAGAGTCAACTCCGTGTTAAAAAATGGATATTTACACGTGTAAACGCACATTTTTAGCCTTGATTTGTTCTCTTTTCAGAAGTCATCTGAGCCGTTACCAACATATTTGATGGCTCGTTGAGTCGTTATAAAAAAATCCGCACGTTTACCGACACATAAAACGGGGTGCTGAAAAAGGGGGGTAAAATTTTACCTAATACGCTTTTTTGGTTCGTCTTATGGGGTAAACGGAGGCTTAACCCCAAACTTGGAGAAATATCATGGCAAAAGTTACCATGCGTGAAATGCTAGAAGCCGGTGTACATTTTGGACACCAAACTCGTTATTGGAACCCTAAGATGGCTGAGTACATCTTTGGCGCTCGTAATAAAATTCATATCATCAACCTAGAAAAAACACTACCGATGTTTAATGATGCATTAAACATGATTGGCGGAATTGCCGCAAATAAGGGTAAAGTTCTTTTTGTAGGAACAAAAAAGGCGGCACGTGAGTTAGTTGCACAAGAAGCGAAGCGTTGTGGCATGCCTTACGTTGATTACCGTTGGTTAGGTGGTATGTTAACGAACTTCAAAACCATCAAGCAGTCTATTAAGCGTTTAAAAGAGCTTGAAGCGATGGAAAAAGATGGTACGTTTGAAAAAATCACCAAAAGAGAAGCGTTGACTCGTACCCGTGAGAAAACAAAGTTAGAGTTGTCTTTAGGCGGAATTAAAGACATGCGTGCGATGCCTGATGCGATTTTCATTATTGATACTGGAAATGAAAACATTGCGATTCAAGAAGCAAAAAATCTTGGAATTCCAGTAATCGGTGTGGTTGATACTAACAACGACCCACGTGGTATTGATTATGTTATTCCTGGTAACGACGATGCCATTCGTGCAATCACGCTATACTTAACCGCAGTTGCGGATGCGGTGCTTGAAGGAAAAGCGACCATCACAACCGGTGTTGAGGGTGATGATTTTGTAGAAGCAAAAGAAAAAACAGCTAAGTAGTGTTTATTGACCTAGTTTGGAGGGTTAATTCACTTCACTAGGTCGCTTGTTTTTTTAGACAAAATTAGAGAAGGAATGAATGATGGCTATTACAGCTTCTATGGTAAAAGAACTGCGTCAAGCAACTGGCGCAGGGATGATGGATTGTAAAAAAGCACTAACTGAAACAGGCGGTGACATGGATGCCGCAATTGAGTTTTTGCGTAAAAAAGGCATGGCGGGTGCCGATAAAAAAGCGGGTCGTGTTGCAGCGGAAGGTGTGATTGCGATTGCGATTTCTGATGATAAAAAATCAGGCATGATTGCTGAAGTTAATTGTGAAACAGATTTTGTTGCGAAAGGCGACGAGTTTAAAGCGTTTGCAAATGAGATTGCCGCGTTGGCACTGGCTGCGGATACTACCGATGTTGAAGCGATCATGGGATTAAGCATGGCTTCTGGTAAAACCATTGATATTACCCGTCGTGAAATGATTGCTCGCATTGGTGAGAATATGGCATTGCGTCTTGTGCAAAAAATCGAATCAGACGGCGTAATTGGTCAGTACCAGCATGGCGAAAAGATTGGTGTTGTTGTCGCGCTTGACGGTGGTGATGATGCGCTTGCACGTGATATTGCGATGCACATTGCTGCGGTAAATCCATCTGCAATTACGGCGGATGAAGTAGATCAAGAGATGTTGGCTAAGGAGCGTAAGTTCCAAATTGAGCAAGCTCAAGAGAGTGGTAAACCAGCAGAGATCATTGAAAAAATGATTGATGGTCGTATGCGTAAGTTCTTACAAGAGATTACATTAGTGGGTCAGTCGTTTGTTAAAAACCCTGATGTCACCATTGAGAAACTTTTGAAAGAGAACAATGCAACCGTTACCGCCTTTATTCGTTTAGAAGTGGGTGCGGGCATTGAAATTGAAGAGACAGACTTTGCTGAAGAAGTTGCATTAGCGGCGAAAGCAGTAACAGGCTAGTTTAGTTCGATGAAGAAGGCCATAGTCAAGCTCTACTGTTTACAGTAGACGGGCTATGGTTTTTTTGTATGTGAGTTTTGAGAATATTTTGTCATGATTGAGCATTGCAAAATATTTTTTGGATTGTATTTTTTAAATTGTATAACGTAAGGATGCATGTAAATGGCTCTTAAGTATAAACGTATATTATTAAAGTTTAGTGGTGAAGCCTTGATGGGATCAGGTGACTTTGGTTTGGATGCAGGCACCCTGAAGGTGGTTGTTTCTCAGGTGAAAGCCTTGCGTGACTTAGGGGTTGAAGTGGCGATTGTTGTAGGGGGGGGGAATATTTTTCGTGGTGCTCAAATTCAAGGCTCAGGTATTCAACGAACCACGGGTGACCAGATGGGAATGATGGCGACGGTCATGAATGCACTTGCGTTGCGTGATGTGATTGAAAGCATGGGAATGACCTCTCAGGTGTTATCTGCAATGCCAATTGACGGTGTTTCAGTTGGTTTTGAGGCGAATAGTGCTAAGAAACGGTTGGCAGATGGTGAAGTATTAGTGTTTGCCGCAGGAACAGGAAGTCCTTTTTTTACCACTGATACTGCCGCCGCGTTGCGAGGAATTGAAGTCGATGCAGAGATTGTATTGAAAGCCACGAAGGTCGATGGTATTTATACGGCAGACCCAATGAAGGATTCAAGTGCAACACGTTATTCGTTTTTAACGTATGATGATGTTATTCAGAAAAACTTGCAAGTGATGGACATGACGGCATTTGTGTTGTGTCGTGAACATCAAATGCCAATTCGTGTTTTTGATATGTTTAAAGATAATGCAGTCATTCGGATCGTGCAAGGTGAAAGTGAAGGCACGTTAGTGGCAGAAGGAGAGAAGTGATGTTAAATGAAATTCGTGAAGATGCAAAAAAAAGAATGCAAAAATCGTTTGAAAATTTAGAGACCAATTTTGCTAAAATTCGAACAGGACGTGCACATCCAAGTATTTTGGATTCAATTACCGTTGAATATTATGGCTCACAAGTGCCAATCAGTCAGGTTGCCAATATTAATTTAGAAGACTCTCGTACCTTAACCGTTCAGCCATGGGAGCAGCCGATGGTCTCTGTTATTGAAAAAGCGATTATGATGTCGGATCTTGGGATTAACCCTGTAACGGTTGGAAATATGATGCGTATTCCAATGCCTCCATTGACGGAAGAGCGTCGTCGGGATTTTATTAAAGTTGCACGCTCTGAAGCTGAAAATGCGCGTGTTGCAATTCGTAATATTCGTCGAGATGCAAACAGCGATGTAAAGTCGTTATTGAAAGATAAGGATATTACAGAAGATGAAGCGCGTCAGTCAGATGATCAAATTCAGAAGTTAACGGATGAGGTAATTAAGAAAGTTGATGCGGCTTTAGCGGATAAAGAAGCCAGCTTAATGGATATTTAAGTCGCTATTTTTACGCAATTACGGCATAATTAGTGAGTTTTATTGTGGTCTGAGAAAAGATCTCAATAAGGTTTCATCAACTTTATTCCAAATAAAACGGCTCAATTCAATTTGAACATTATCAAATTGAATTGAGCCGTTTTTTGTTCTATTTTTTAGAGGTTTGTTTTGTCTCAAAATTTACATCATGATCTTCAGCCACAACATATCGCCATTATTATGGATGGTAATGGACGTTGGGCTAAAAAACGTTTTTTACCCCGATTTATAGGCCATCAAAAAGGACTTAAGTCGGTTAGACGTTTGGTGGCACACTGTTCTGCTTTAGGCATTAACGCATTAACTTTGTTTGCGTTTAGTACCGAAAATTGGCGACGGCCGGCTGATGAAGTTAATAAATTGATGGGGCTGTTTTTAAAGGCTTTACAAAAAGAGGTCTCTAAGCTGAATGAAAATAATATTCGTCTGTTAATTATTGGAGACCGCTCTGGTTTTAGTGAAGAAATTCAAACGCATATTGCCATTGCAGAAGCGACAACTCGTGACAATACTGGCTTGGTTTTATCGATTGCTGCAAACTATGGCGGTCGTTGGGATATTGTTGAAGCGGTTAAAAAGTGGCAGTTAGCAAACCCTGGTTTGAATGTTTCTGAAATGACTGAGGAGGCATTGGATCGGTATGTCGCTTTGAATGAATTGCCAGAGGTGGATCTATTAATTCGAACCGGCGGTGAACAGCGAATTAGTAATTTTTTGATTTGGCAAATGGCCTATGCAGAATTTTATTTTACCGATGATTTATGGCCAGATTTTGATGAGGCAAGTATTGATAAAGCGATTGAATCCTTCTCTTCGCGTGAACGTCGTTTTGGCAAAACCAGTGAGCAGGTAGCGAATTAATGTTAAAGCAACGTATTCTTACGGCCGTTATTTTGGCCGTATTGGCTGTGCTGGCACTTTTTAAATCAACGGATGCTGTTTGGCAGTGGATTGTGCTGTTGATTGGTGTGGTCATGGCATGGGAGTGGTCAGGTTTTGCACGATTAACAGCTTTGTGGCAAAAGGCGTGTTTTTCATTGCTGGTTCTTTTGGTTAGCTGGCTTGGATTGGCGTGGCTTTCAATTCAAAGTCTCGTGATTTTAACTTTGCTTGAAAGTCTGTTACTTGTGGTGGTCGTCTTGCGTTATCAGCGTAGTCAAGGCGAAAGAGGGCCGACATCAGCTGCGTTTATTCTAATAACGGGACTCTTATCTGTGGTGTTATTTGTTTCAGCGTTAACACTCTTTCGAAATGAATTTTCACCTCAAATTGTGTTGTTAAGCCTGTTGATTATTTGGGCGGTGGATACGGGGGCTTATTTTAGCGGTAAGCGCTTTGGAAAAACAAAATTGGCTCAATATGTGAGTCCAGGTAAAACTTGGGAAGGCGTTTGGGGTGGGGTTGCGCTCGCATTTG
>JALSJT010000014.1 GCA_026989175.1 Thiomicrorhabdus sp.
GTGTTGCTATATTTGGGTTGAGGCTACTTAATCGTTTGATATCGGCACTCATCGCTTCGGTTAACGAGGCGAGTTCATCGGTTTTCATAACCAGCTTATTACTGAGAAGTTTACTCTCTGTTTGAATAATATCCAGCACTTCACCTTTATGATGCGCACTCTGTTGATTGAGTAGATAGACCAGATAACCGATCGCACTTAAAGAGATGATACTGACCGCTAAGGTCGTTCCCATCATAATGGCAAAATATTTTTTGGCGCCCTGTTGCTCTCTTAAGGTGTTACGAACGGCTTGACGCCAGTTATTACTGAGCTCTTCGAGCTCTGAGTTTCGGGCTTTCAGTTGTTCTGCAAGCTTGATGGCGGTGGTGGCAGCTAAATGACTCTGTTTGGCCGCTTCTTGTGTTGTTTTAACGGTTTCAAGTAGCAGTGTATTTTGTGCCGTATGAGTACGATCGTTAAGCGTTTTTTTGTGTTGCTCAAGTTGTTGAACGTCATTCTCCATTGCCAGTGTACTGGCTTCCAGTTGTTCTACATCTTGAAGTAAGTCATCAACGATATTGCTCATGGGGTTACCTATGTGTTCATTAGGTGAATTATTAGGGAAATCATCGGGGTTTGTCAATTTTTAGCATTCTACCCAGATCCACACTTAGCATCCGTGTTTCTAAGTGTGGGTTTGGGTTCTACTCTAATCTTGATTTAACTCCGAAATTCGCTGTTTTAAATTTTGATTAATCGCTTTTAACTGTTGATTCTTCTCTTCAATTTGTTGCAACTGTTTGAGAATCTCATCCGAAGTTTGCTGAGGATTGATCTCATCTGAATTAATTTGATAACCCGCTTTTTTTGCCGCTTCAAACGCGCGCTCAGATGCAATAAAGGTCGTCTCAATGGCTTGCTGAATTTGTTCTGCCGATTGCTGGGCTTGTTCACTGGTGGCGATGGCCGTTTGAATGGCGACTTGGGCATTTTGTTGAACGCTTGATGCAATCGCTTGAACCTCTTGATCAATTTGAATCGCTTCCTCCATGGTGTCAACGGCTTTTTTCGTTTGTGAAATCAGTTGACTGTCCTCTTCGTTATTAAGAGGGGGTTCTTCAGGAGAGGAAGCTGTTTCTGGTTCAAGCTGATTCATGCTGGGTTCATTGATCTCATTATCGGCAACATCCTCTGTTGGTGTGGCAATGTTGTCCGTTATATCAATGAGCTCTTCAATCTTAGTCTCCTCATCAGGCTTTGGATCACGAAGGGCGTCTAGCTCCTCTTCTTCTGTATTTTCAGGTTGTTCTACTTCGTTAGAGAGTGAATCCATCGATTCATCGGTATCTTTTGATGCGGTGTTTTCAGTTAGATCGTCAGATACGTCTAACGCTTCTTCTGCTTGAGTCGCCTCATCGGTGCTGATTTCAATAGACGTTTCACTGCTTTCATCCAGTTCAGACATCAGCGCATCAATGTCTTCCAGCTCTAAAGAGGTCTCTTCTGGCTCCATCATTTCATTTTCCGTACTGGTAGCCGGCTTTTCCTCGAGTTTATCCGGTAGCTCTTTGAGCTCATCAAGCAGATCCTCTTCTGTCGGATTGTCTTGTAATGTAGCGTCGATCTCATTTGAGAGTTCTCCCATCATTTCCAACATCTCTTTCGTGGCTTGATCATCTTTTTCAATATTTAAATCCGACATGGTTTTGCTTCCTATCATATGTTCTTGCAGTATAGAGGTAGTAGGTGGGTAGAAGCAGTTTTTGTGCCATTTAAGGGGGTGTAGGGGTTGTTGGGGTGAAATGGTTGGCAACGGTAAAGGTGAGTGTTTTTAAGTGACATGGGTGTTTAAAAGAGAGATGCGTTGCGTGTAGTTGAAGGCGGTTTGATTGTTTTAATGAGATGGGATCTGCGTAAAGGTTATCCCCTAAAATAGGGTGACCTAATGATTTCATATGAAGTCTGAGTTGGTGGGAGCGTCCTGTAATAGGCGTGAGTTCCACTAAGAAGGTATCGTCATGTTGTTGAAGAACCTTCCAGTGGGTTTCAGCAGATTTTCCTTGTTTAAAATCAATCATTTGTAAGGGGCGTTTTTCCCAGTCACAGCGCATGGGGAGCTTAATTTTTCCTTGTTGGAGAGTGGGGATGCCCGCACACATTGCATGATAGATTTTAGACGTTTCTCGCTCTTGAAACTGGCGGCTTAAATGGCGGTGTGCATCGGCGTTTAATGCCAGAACCATTAAGCCAGAGGTATCCATGTCTAAGCGATGCACAATTTTGATGTTGGGATAGAGCAGAGATAGGTGAGAGACTAAGCACTCTTGTTTCTCAGGACCTCTTCCCGGAACCGAGAGTAGGCCACTCGGCTTGTTGGCAATAACGATGTCGTTATCCGCGTATTGAACCCAATCAGGATGAAAGGTAAATTGGTTTTGCGATCGATTTGACGTGGAGAGGTGCATTTATAAGTGTTGCCTTGTAAGATATGACCTCTATTTTAAACGAAGGGGCGAAGGAAAATGTCTAAAAAAGTGTCTGTTTTATTTGTATGCTTGGGAAATATTTGTCGTTCACCTACGGCACATGGTGTATTTCGTCAGTTGGTAAAGGAGGCAGGGCTGGAGGAGGTGATTGAGATCGACTCGGCAGGTACCGCAGCGTTTCATGTGGGGAAGGCACCTGATACACGTTCAATACAGCTTGCGAAACAGCGTGGGATAGAGATGGCTGATTTAAGAGCGCGTCAAGTCGATTTGGGTGATTTTTATCAATACGACTATGTGTTGGCGATGGATGAAGCAAACTTTTTTAACTTAAAAGAGCTTGCACTACCAGAGCACTACGACAAGATTCAGCTATTTCTAGACTACAGCAGTGACTATGCTGAAAAAGAAGTGCCAGATCCTTATTATGGTGGCGCCCAGGGGTTTGATCATGTCTTTGACTTGGTAGAGTCAGCTTCACAAGGGTTGTTGCAACACATCCAGAAAAAGCACTTGTAGCGGAAAATAGAGAGATCGTTGCACATATAAAAAAGGCGCTAAATCAAACATTGATTTAGCGCCTTTTTTTATAACCTACAAGGGGTGACTTCTGACTTATGACTCTTTTTCTTTTGAGTTTTTCGTCTGATCCGTATCAGAAGGTATGTCAATAGTCTCTGGTGCAGGTGTTTCTACGGCCGTTTCAGGAGTGGCTTCCTGAACAGGCGTCTCTACAACCACCTCAGGTGTCGCTTCTTGAGGAGGTGTTTCCACGACGGTTTCAGGAATGACTTCCTGAACCTGTGTTTCAGTAACCGCTTTAGATACCGTCTCTTGAGAAGAAGCCTCTACAGCCGCCTCAGATGCCACCTTTGGATGAGGGGGTTCCACCGTTGTTTCAGTTGTCGCTTCTTGAACAGGGTTTTCTGCGACCACTTCAGGAGCAATTTTTTGAACAGGTGTATTGATAACCGCTTCATTCACAACTTCTGACGGTTCGTTAGGGGTTGGTTTTGCTTCAATCGTATTTGGGACAACCGAGTTGATTGACATCTCTTCTGCGCCAGCAGGTGCACGGCGACGACTGTTGTAGTTACGACTGTTGTAGCGACTACGATGACGTTGACCGCCTGAACGTGGTTTTTTATTCTGCTGAGGGGGGCTTGCCTCATTCGTGTCCTGAGCTTCTGTCGTAGGAGCGTTTGATTTAACCTCTTTCTCTTTACGAGCATTGTGTTCATTGTTTGAACGACGGTTAGGTTTTTTAGGAGTATCCGTCGCACTCTGTTTGCCTCTGTGTGACGACGGAGTTAACTTTTTATCTTGATCGTCTGAAATTTGGCGACGATTACGATGGTTACGACGGTTACGATTTTCATCACGGCGATTGCGGTTGCGATGCGCAGGACGCTGTGGTCTTTTAGGTACTTCCTCTGCAACAGGTTCTTCTTCTTTGCTGAATAGCGAGCTCCAAATACGAGAAAATAGTCCAGGTTTGCTGGCTTCTTCTACCGGTGTTGGGGCTGGAGGAGCGGTTTGCTGTATCGCTTTGACCGCTGGCTCTTCTTTTGGTTTCGGTGGTTTTTGATTTTGAGCATCTTCTTGTTGTTGTGACTGCTCAGGCGTAATCATCTCTTTGATTTCATAGCTGGCATTATTTGGTGTTTCATCGCCATTACGGGTACGTTCGATAACGTATTGAGGTGTGGCTAAGTTTTCATTTGGCACAATTAATACGTGCAGGCTATGACGGTCTTCAATTTTGATAATTTGATTACGTTTTTCATTTAACAGGAAGGTCGCAACATCGACTGGCAACTGCACCGTAACACGGCGCGTTTGCTCTTTCATGCTCTCCTCTTCCAGTAAGCGTAGAATAGAGAGTCCGAGTGATTCAATACCACGGATAACCCCAACACCATGACAGCGAGGGCAGACGATTTGAGTCGACTCTTCAATGGATGGGCGTAAGCGTTGACGTGACATTTCGAGTAAACCAAAACGGGAAATTTTGCCAATTTGTACACGTGCTCGGTCAGATTTGACTGACTCACGCATTCTGTTTTCCACTTCTCGTTGGTGGCGATTTGAGTGCATATCGATAAAATCGATAACCACTAAGCCACCTAAATCACGTAAACGTAACTGGCGAGCAATTTCAGAGGCGGCTTCCATGTTCGTGTTAAATGCGGTGTCTTCAATATCGCTGCCTTTGGTGGCTCGGCTTGAGTTGATATCAATCGCCGTTAAGGCTTCGGTAATATCAATGACGATAGAGCCGCCAGAAGGTAGGGTAACTTCACGCTGGTAAGCGGACTCAATTTGAGACTCGATTTGAAAACGTGTAAATAACGGAATGGTATCCTGATAAGGTTTTACTTTGTAGACTTGCTGCGGCATAACATGTTGAATGAAGTCACGCGCTTTATGAAACACCTCCATATTGTCAATAATGATCTCACCAATGTCTTGGCGTAGATAATCACGAATGGCTAGAATGACAATGTCGGACTCTTGGTGAATTAAAAAAGGTGCCGCTTTTTCGGTAGAGGCCTTTTTAACCGCTTCCCACAGTTGAACAAGGTAGTTTACGCCCCACTGTAGCTCTTCGGTGTTTTTGCCAACCCCAGCGGTACGGACAATAATTCCCATGCCATCTGGTGTGTCTAAGTCACGTAAGGTATCACGAATGCCTGAGCGATCATCACCTTCAATACGTCTTGAAATGCCACCCGCTTTCGGGTTATTTGGCATCATTACGACATAAGGACCCGCGAGGGTGATTTGAGTGGTTAGAGCGGCGCCTTTATTGCCTCGTTCTTCCTTCTGGACTTGAACGATGATCTCTTGCCCCTCTTTTAAAACATCACGGATGCAGAAGCGACCCGATTCTGGTTTGTTTTTTGGAAAGTACTCTTCAGCGACCTCTTTAAAAGGTAGGAAACCGTGGCGTTCGGAGCCGTAATCAACGAAAGCGGCTTCTAAACTAGGTTCTACACGAGTAATTCGACCTTTGTAGATATTGGCTTTTTTCTTTTGGTGGTGTGGTGTTTCCACATCTAGGTCATATAGGGTTTGCCCGTTGACTAGGGCGATGCGCGTCTCTTCTGCTTGAGTCGCATTTATGAGCATTCTTTTCATGCTTTTCTCTTTTTAGTTTTGCTGAGAAAGACAATAGAGCAGGACAAAGGTGGACGAAAATGACAGTTTTATTAGAATACTAAAGATAAGTTGTAAAGATTGCTTAGGCAGATTGTTACAGTAAAAAATAGACGGTTTGTGTTATCGAACCTACGAAAGGTAGCAAGCGCATGGGATCTGTAATAGGCAGAGTGGTGCTTATGGGGTATTCATAAGTCAGCCAGTGGTTTTATCGTTTGATCCTTGTGAGATCGCCTATTTTTTGTTGTCCTTAAATGCTGTTCTTGGTTCTGATTTTAGTTGCCATTATTGGCTTATGAGTTGCCGTATTGCAAGTCATGGTCGCGTCTAGTTTGGGTGTAACACTGGTATTGAGCAAACACATGGTGTGCTTTTTTTTTATTAGGCTGTTTGCTCTAGCCGGCAGACGTTTGTCTGTTGTTTACAATATTTTTAATATCTTCTTGTTATTTCAATAGCGTGATTTTCGTATCACTGTATTTGCGTCTTAGGAATTGGAATTTAATCGTATTCGGCGCAAATCAATTTAATTTTTGTCTTGTTCGGATGTCAGTCTCAGAGTTTTTACGAGTAATAAAAAAATAGCTTGTTGGCTTTTTACGACAAAGGCCTTACTTTTAAAGGTCTAATTTTTTATTGGTTGTTTAAAATTCTTTTTGTTCATTCTTGGCTTTTACGAAGGCAAGAGATGACATCGCTACAAAATTTAGCTGTGCAAATATAGCACTCATTTTTACGCTATGCAATGACAATTGTTGATTCAATCTGTAAACTGTGGCAAAAATGTGAATAATCTGTGGGTAATTTAAAAATTATATGGCAAATGTAAGAATGGTTGAGGTG
>JALSJT010000015.1 GCA_026989175.1 Thiomicrorhabdus sp.
TTAGAGGCGGATAATCAAACAGGGTTTCGTACCGGGGAACGCGTGTTTCATCAAAAGTTTGGTGAGGGCGTGGTGGTCGGTACCGAGGGCAGCGGCGAGCATGCGCGGGTCAATATACAATTTACCCATGCAGGCGCTAAGTGGCTAGTGACCGCATACGCTAATTTAGAAAAACGAGGTTGATCGTGTGATGGATGAGAAGGCGATCACCAACACTGAAACAGCACTGCTTGAAGTAAAGGGTCTGTTTGCATCGGGCATGTCTCAGCCCGTTCATTTAAAGGTGTTTGCAGGGCAGGTGTGGATGGTGGTCGGTGCGTCGGGAACGGGAAAGTCGCAGTTTTTAAAATCGTTGGCGGATCTGATTGAGCATGAAGGCGAGGTGTGGCTCAAGGGCATTAACCAACAAACGATGGTGCCTAATCAGTGGCGTAAACAAGTGATGTACTTTTCGGCAGAAACGGCTTGGTGGAGAGATACCGTGGTGGCGCATTTTGACTCACCACCCGATAAAAAATTACTGCAAAGTATTGGGTTACCATCCGATATTTTACAAAAAAATCCAGACGACTGTTCAAGTGGTGAGAAACAACGGTTAGCGCTATTAAGAGGACTATCGTACCAGCCAACCATTTTATTACTGGATGAAATTACCGCTAATTTAGATACCGAAGCGTCGATAAAAGTAGAGCAATTATTGCAAAATTATCTTAAAACCTCTGTTTTGACTGTTCAAACAGGGGGGGAGAAAATTTCTTCCCCCCCTCAAAAAGCCATTATTTGGATCTCACATGATACCGCACAGCGGCAACGCATGGCATCTGAAGCGCAGCAGTTACGCTTTAAAGCCAAGGATGCTATTGTATGATTATCATCAGTTATTGGGATCTATTAACGCTTTCCTCACTGGTGTTTTTATTGGGCGGCATTCTCTGGCTTAACGGCTTTAATAAAGTGGGCAGTTTGTGGTGGGCGACCTTTCGCATGGCGGCTCAGCTGCTGTTTATGGGCGTTTGGTTAAGCTGGGTGTTTAACTCTGACAACCCAGTTTGGGTGGTGTTAATTGGGCTGGTCATGTTGGTGGCAGCGGGCTATGAGATCTCTAAGCGACAGCAGTATCGTTTTAAAAAAATGCACTCCTTTTTTATTGGCTTACTGTCGTTGTCGTTTATCTCGTTAATCTTACTCATTGGCGTGTTGGTGTTTATTATTCAACCCGACCCTTGGCATCAACCGCAATATTTAATTCCGTTATTGGGCATGTTGTTAGGCAACAGCATGACCGCCATTGGTTTGGGGCTAGACAGCTTAACGCGCAGTGCGGTACAGTTAAAACAGAAGATAGAGGCACAATTGGCATTAGGAAAAACCGCCAAAGAGTCGATGCAGTTTATTAAAGAGCAGAGTTTGCACTCCGCCATGATTCCGATTATTAATATGTTGGTGGCGGCAGGGATTATCTCCCTGCCGGGCATGATGACGGGGCAAATTTTAGCCGGAGCCGATCCGGTCGAAGCGGTGAAGTATCAAATTATGGTGATGTTACTGATCGCCACTTCGACGGGTGCAGGAACCTTACTGGCAGTGACCTTAGCCAGTCGCCGACTGTTTGACGAGCGACAACGCTTGCAACTGAATCAGTTAGAGAAGGCGTAGTTACTCGCTTACATTCCAATCGGTGTTAAATACCGCTCTTTTTTCTTCGGTTTGATTTTATCCAGTTCCACTAAAATTAAGCTATCAATGCAGTCTCCAAATTCAGGGTCGATGCTAAAGTCGATAAAGCGACACCCTTTCTCTTCACAAAGTTCTGCATACTGTTTAAAGAGGGTTGGGACTTTGACCCCTTCAATATCTAACAGTGCATTCAGCTTTTTATAACTGGTTCGATAGTCGTCGGTAAAGAGTGTTTTGCTGATATTCTGATTTTTTTTTGAGAGCGTGACAGGGCGCTTTGCAACCGCTAAATCTTGTTGAGAACCCAACTGTTGTTGGTAGAACCCAATAATCAGTTCTTTCGCATTTTGAGGGTAGGCATTGCTTAACGAGACGGGGCCAAATAGGTATTTAATATGGGGGTGTTGTGCCACATAAGCCCCAATACCATACCATAAATAATCCAGACTGCGTTTGCCCCAATACTTTGGTTGCACAAAGCTCCGTCCTAACTCAATTGCATAGGGCAGGTAGCTTTCCATTTCAGGTTGTAGGTCAAACAGGGTGCTGCTGTAGAGTGTCTCCACGCCCTGCTCTTTAATGAGCTCTTGACACTCCCCAATGCGATACGCGCCAACAATCTCTAACTCTTCATCATCCCATAACACCAAGTGACGATACTGGGTGTCGTATTTATCTAAATCAATGGCCGTCCCCGTGCCCTCTCCAACCACTCGAAAGGTAAACTCTCGTAAGCGACCAATCTCCAACATAACAGGTGAGTCTGCTTCGTAGTCATAGAGATAGATTCTTTTTCCATCTTGAGTGCGACCCAGAAGCTGTGATTTTTTCAGTGCTTTTTTAATCAGTTTGGCATTGGCTGGATGACGGATGGTTTCAATGGTTTCAAAGAGGCTTGATTTAAGCTTGCTGTTTTTTTTATTCTCTTTGTCCAGCCGATAGAGGTGTTTTCGAAAACGGTTTGCCAAGGTTTTATTGGAGAAGTTGAGCTTTTCGATATTGCACCAAGGGATGGGTTTTCCAATATGAAAGGTAATCTCCTGATGGCTTTTATTGAACATCTCTTGCACCAACAAAAGCGTTCCTAAGGGTTTAAAGAGCGCAGATAAACAGTAGAACAGGGTTGAATTTCGAGCATCAATATAGATGGGCAAAATGGGAGTGTTACTTTTTTGAGCCAGTTTAATAAATCCTGTTTTCCACTTGCTGTCGCGCACCCCATTTGGTCGAATTCGTGAGACCTCTCCCGAAGGAAATATAATGACCGCTTCATCATTGTTAAGCGCTTGTTGAATCGCCTTAAGTTGGCTTTTGTGTGTCGCTTTCTCATTGAGATTATCGACCGATAAAAACAGCGATTTAAGTGGCTCAATATGGTTCAGAAGGTCACTGGCGACAATACGAACATCAGGTCGAATGCAGCTGACCATTTTGAGAAGCGCCAAGCCATCTAAAGAGCCGATAGGGTGATTGGCAACAATTAATAGACGACCTTCCGCAGGAATTCGATTTAAAGCGTGTGCATTGATCTTATAGCTAAAATGAAAGTGGTTTAACACCTGATCTAAAAAGGAAAACCCTTTTAAGTGTTTGTTCTGGAGAATAAAGTGATTGATTTCCGCTTCATGTGTAATGGCTTTTAGACACTTTATAATCGTTTTAGATCCTACTTTATCGGCTAATTTAGGTTTTTTTTTAAACAGACTTTTCTCAATATCAAGCATCGTATTTATCCTTGGGAGACCCTCTCGTGCAAAGGTCTCCTTGGGTGCAGTGGTTATTTAGTATGACGGGCGATCTTGACGTTGATGTGACAGTGAGGTGATATTTTTTTAACGGTTTGGATATAGATTGAGGGAGAAAAAAGGTTTCGTTACGTTAGACAAGTGCAAAAAAACTGTATTTCTAAGTAATTTGGTATAGTATGAGGCAAGAATTTTAGAAACTTGTTTTTAATCAATTAAAAGGGATCAAGTAATGTATAAAAAATTAGGTTTTATTATCGCAAGCTCGGCATTTTTAGCCGCATGTTCAGGAACAAATGACTACACGCCAAAGGCGGGTGCAACGGGCGAAAATATGTATATTGCCGCGTGTGCCAGTTGTCATAATGGCGAGTTTTCACACTGGCAAATGACGCCAGAAGAAGCCAATGCAGGTTATGTGAAAAAGATGATTGCAGAAGGTACAATGGGAATGCCGGCATTTCCAAATATTAAAGGCGAACAGTTAGAAGTATTGACTCAGTTTGTTTTGGAGAATAACGCAAAATAATTGAGTTTTATTTGCGTACTTTATTAAAAAAGGCTCTGCATAACAATGCAGAGCCTTTTTTATTTGTGCATCCTTTCGTATTTATGTAAGTTCTTTTAAAAACATGCTATTGATAAGCTGCACGGTTTGACTATTTTCAGGAATTAAATCGGCAAGTGTATATTGCTTTAAGTGAGAGAGGTACTTGTCTTGTGCTTCAAATAAAATATCTGCCAGTTTACACCCTTGTTTAATGCTACACATCGGTTGCTCACAATTAACGGGCATTAAGGTCGCTTCCATTAATTTAATAATATCCGCAATGATGATCTCCTCTGCGGGTTGCCCGAGTCGAATTCCCCCCTGTTTTCCTCTAATGGCGTAAATAAATCCTGCCTTAGAGAGCTTCTGAACAATTTTCATAACATGATCTCGAGACATGTCAAAGGCTTGCGTCACCTCTTTAATGGTGGACAGTTCGTTGTCTTTTTTGACGGCAACATAGAGTAAAACTCGAAAGGCATAATCAGTGTGCTTGGTTAATTTCATAAAGGCTTATTCCTGTCTCTTGCTACGAAAGTATAAAAAATTGACCTGTGTCAATTGTTGTGTATTATAGGGGATCAAAATCATGCACTTAAAATACACCTTTGCATAAGGTGGTTTAAACTCCTTATAAATATGCTTGATGACTTTATTTGAAAACATCACAGAATACCACTATTTCGTGATGTATACCAAACTTACAAGGAACCGCTTTATGATCTCTGAAAAAACCTTAGAAATTGTCAAATCCACCGCGCCGATTTTAGCGAAAGAGGGGGAGGCGATTACCAATCTGTTTTATCAAAAATTGTTTGCCAATCACCCTGAGTTAAAAAACATTTTTAATATGGTCAACCAGAGCAAGGGAGAGCAAGCACGTGCCTTAGCGGACTCTATTTTTCAATATGCGGTGCATATTGATAAGTTAGAAGCCTTAGGCGATTCGGTTAGCCGAATCGCGCATAAACATGCCAGCTTGCAAGTCGCGCCCGAACACTACCCGATTGTAGGCCGTTTTTTACTGGAAGCGATTCAAGAGCATCTATCTTTAGAATCAGATGATCCGGTTATGATCGCTTGGGAGGAGGCTTATGGTGCACTTGCGGCGATTTTTGTTAATACAGAAGAGGCAATTTATCAAGCGAATGAGGCTAAATTAGGCGGTTGGCGTGGTGATCGTGAGTTTGTGATTTCTGAGATTAAAGAGGAAGGCGAGGGCGTTAAATCATTTTATTTAAATGCCAAGGATGGAGAGCCGATTGCGACGTTTGAACCCGGGCAGTATGTTGGGGTGAAGGTGTTGCCAGATAACAGCGAGTTTACCGCGATTCGTCAATATTCACTCTCGAATGCGCCTAATAATCACACGTATCGCATTACGGTTCGTGCGGAAACCCATGCAGGCAACCCAGAGGGTGTGGTGTCGCATTTTTTACAAGGCTTGCGTGTTGGAGATACTTTGTTATTACAGCCACCTACGGGAGATTTTATTATTAAACGCCCTAAGAATGATTTGGTATTGATTGCAGGGGGCGTGGGGATTACGCCTTTAATGAGTATGTTGTTAGCTAAAATTGAGCAAGGTGAAGACGTTTCTAAGTTGACGTTTATCCAGTGTTGTCGTGATAAAAATCACCATATTTTTGCGGAAGCGTTGACCGCATTACAAGCCAAGCATGGTTTTCGCTATTTTGTGAGTTATGAGCATGGTGCGGGTGCCGATGTGGAAGGCTGCTTAACTCAGGATATTTTGAATCAGTGGTTAGAAAATAAACAAACCGATGTCTATTTTTGTGGGCCTAAACCATTTATGGCCGCCATAAATCAAACCCTGCAAGCGATTGGCTTTAACGAAGAACAGTTGCATTATGAGCTGTTTGGTCCAACACTTGCGTTGACGGAATCGTAAGGTAAGTTAGGATTCATTTATTAAGAGACCTTTGCACGAAAGGATGCACGGATAAAAAAGGCTGAAATACGCCTGATTTTCGTTGAAAACCTTGCGAATACCTAGGTATTCCCTGCGATTTCCGCCTCAATCAGTCACATTTCATCTCTTTTTTCTCTCGCGCCCCTCTCGTGCAAAGGTCTCATTAAGATTAAGAGGGGGAGAAAAGTCATAAATGAAATTTTTCTCCCCCCCCCTTTTTTTCGTATAAAGCGTTTTAAACCTCTATTTGGAAAGAATACAGGCCATTTTTCGAATGCTTTTCACATAGGCATTGACCAGTTCGGTGCGTCTATTCTCAGCCACTTCTAAATCGTGGTTGTTATCAATAAAGAAGGGTTCAGAGATTAAGCACGGTGCATTGGTTTGTTTAAGGAGATAACCGCCTCGATCTTCGGTGGTTTTGGCTTTAATGCCTCGATCAGTGAGTTCCAGTGCATTCACTAAGTTTTTATCCAATACCTTCGCAAATTTTTTGCCTTTTTTAGAGCGATGATAAAACAGTACTTCAGTACCTGTTGCTTTGGTATTAAAAGCGTTGCAGT
>JALSJT010000016.1 GCA_026989175.1 Thiomicrorhabdus sp.
AGGCTAAAATATGCCTAATTTTTGTTGAAAATCTTGCGAATACCTAGGTATTCCCTGCGATTTCCGCCTCAATTAGCCAAATTTTATCTCTTTTTTCTCTCGCGTCCCTCTCGTGCAAAGGTCTCTATGAATACTTAAAAAGGCGAATAGCCTAGGAAGTTTTTTATTTTTTATGGAAGGCTCGGCGCAAAATATTCACAATGCTTGAAGAGTGAAAGTGAGTGATTAGGATATAAGCCAGCGTACCAAAAATAAGCCCTAATAGCGCATTGCCTAAAAAGAAGGGTTGCCAAATGAGGGGAAAGACCTCTTCAAACCATTGTGATGAACCGATGGTGAGTTGTGCCGAGGCATCAAAGAGATCGGGGGTAGAGAGTATCCAGGTTCCAAACTTATAGCCTCCATACCAAATCGCCCACATGGTTAGCGGGTTGGTGATCCAAGCTAAAGCGGTTGCTAGAGGGATGTTCGCTCTAAAATAGTAGGCAAAAATTGAGCCGAGTACCATTTGAAAGGGAATGGGTAACATCATGCAGAATAGACCAATAAAGCTGGCACGGGCAAACGAGCTACGGTCCCCTGCCCAGTAAACGCGGTCTTGAAATTTAGGAAAGTAGCGATTTAAAAAAGGCGAACGCTTCGTGGCTCGCCCAATTTGATGCAATTTGAGTTTTAAATAACGGAACATATTAATGATTGTAACAGTAAAATCAGTGTGTTACGTTATTTTTAAAGCCTCTCCTATAACGCTTTAAAATTTAAAGCCTTTTAAAAGGCCGTCAAGCTGTTCTTTGACCTGCTCTTCCACTTTTTGAGTGGTCTCTTTAACCACCGCTGCTTTTTTCTTCTCCAGTTCCATTTTGGTTTTTTCAGCCAGTAAACCACTAATGTCTAAAGAGACTTTTGGGCTAATATAATGGCCTTTGAGTTTAATTGGAATGGTTAGTCCATTTAAGTTTTGCAACGCTTCGCCCCCTTGACCTTTATCGCTGGCAACAATTTTTGTTCTGACCAAGTAGTTGAGTGACTCATTGGGAAGGTTGATGCTCCCTGATCCAGAAATTCGCATAAAGGGCGCTTGTGCCGTGAGTTTTTGAGTGGTAATTACCCCTTGTTTAATGGTCGCTTGTACAATCAGTGAGCTAAAATCGGTTTTTAATTCCTCTTTTGTTTTGGGAACGGTTTTTCCTGATATTTTGGCTTGAGCATCACGAATGGACTGTGCTAGGTTAAAGCCTTGAATGGCACCATCTGTTAGGTTCATGGCGAGGTTGCCATTTAAGTCTTGTTTGAGTTGGGATAGCTTTGAACCCGCTGTTGTGAGGGCGAGGTTAACCGATCCCGTGCCACTGAGTTTATCGGTATTGGCAACCGCCATTAAGGCTTTATCAATCGGAATATTTTTACCATTCAGTTTAAAGCTGAACTGTTGCGTTTTGCCACGAACATCTACGCCCGCCTGAGCCGTAATGGTGGTGTTAAATAACTCTGTTTTGATGGGATTTGCGAGAATGCTTCCATCGCTTCCTTTGAGAGTGATAACGTTGTTTTTAGGCTGTAATTTGTCATAAGTGACTTGCCCAGCTTTAAAGGTACCATTGAGTGTGAGTTTGCGTAAAAGTTCAACGGGAAGTTGGATTTCAATATCTTCCACTGGAGCAGTTTCTTTTGATTCTGGTTGTGCTTTTGGTGTCGGTAGATAGCGATTCAGATCAATGGTATTCAGGGTTAGGTCATAGCGAATGTTTGGGCGATCAAACTGGCTTACTGAGGCTGTTCCGGTAAGCTGACTTTCATCTAAGGTTAGGTTGAACTGTTTGATATTGATCGCTTGTTTTTTTGCATTAAAGTCGATGTTTAGTGCGGCGGCAAAATGGGTTAATGTGGTGCTGTCTGACATCTCGGGCAGTGTGATGTTTAACTGATTAAGTCGGGCTCTTAAATCCGTTTGAGCGATCTCTAGTTGGGTATTAATCTGTGCATCTGAGAGAAGTTTCGTTGCATTAATCGCTCCTTTGGCGTGTATGCCCATGACAGTGAGTGCAAGTCGCTGAAGGCTCGCGGTCTCTTTGCTTAGGTTTAGGCTGGGTTGCAGTGAGAGTGTTGCCTCAAGATGACCCTTGGGCAGGGTCTCTCCTGTTACGTTTGTGTGTAGTGTCAGCTGTTTGGCTTGAAAGGATTGTGTCGATAAATCGCCGCTAAGCGCGTCCAGCTGTAACTGACCTTTAATGGTTTTCAGTGGAAAATTCTCCCCCCCGATTACATCATAGTCGATGGTTAAGCTGGGAAGATTCAACTGGTTGTCTGCTAGGGCGAGGTTAAGTGTAGGGACGCTAAGGGTTTGGGTGACTTTTTCAACAGGAATACCACTGCCAGATGCCGTGGTGGTGAGTGTCAGGTTGCGAAGTGTGTATGCGCCTGTTTTCTCTATTTTAGCTTCAATGTTGAGGGCGAGTTGGGTGGTGAGTTGGGGGGTTGAAAGGGTGGTTTCAGCCGTAAGTGCGACATTAAAAAACTCACCAAAGGCAATTGCACCCGTTGAAAAGTTATGAATATTAAGTGAGATGTTTTGTTGGGTCGTTTGATCTTGCCAGCGTATGGTGCTATTTTGAATATCAAGCCCGCCAAATTGTAAATTCGCTAAGGCTTCCAGTGGATTACTGGGGGGAATATCCTTTTCGTTGGCAATTTGAGAGTCACGTTCAGCCTTAACCAAATCTGCCCAGTTGGTGATGCCTTTGGCATTTTTTTCAAGGTTAAGCGTTAAGCCATGCAGTGTGAGGGTATCTATTTCAAGGGTCTGGCTTAAAAGAGGCCAAATGGCCGCACCCAGCTGTACATTATCAATCTGTAAAAAGTCTTGCTCACTGAATCCTTTGGCATTGCTCAGCGTGGCATTTTCTAAATTGAGGCCAAAGTGTGGAAAGAGTGACAGACTTAAGGACTGGATTTCCAACTCTCGTCCCGTCTCTTTTTTAACCAGCTCGGTAATCTCATCGCGATAATCATTTGGATCAACGATGGCAATAATAGTGCCAATGGCAACAACGGAGGTTACGAGAACCGCGCCAGTAATTTTTAAAGAGAGCGAAAGTAAACCCATGCCAAAACTCCAGTGTTTTTTACGTATAAATTAGTGTCCCTTAATATTAACAGAAGCGGGCTTGTATTCAATGAATTTGACCTTATGATTAAACGAGAGGCACGGTTTTTTTAGCGTCTATTTTTTTTAAAAAATAATGAGGTTAATATTATGACAACGAACAAGCACGGACTATCCATTGGAATCGAGCGCGTTGGCAGTGATGTTTTTGTAGCGTTAAAAGCAGTTGGTAAACTAACGCATGAGGATTATGAGCTGATTACACCGATGTTAGAATCGGCTCTGTCTGAGGTGAGTATGCCAAATGTAAAGGTGTTAATTGATGGAACAGGGATGGAAGGCTGGGAGCTCAGAGCGGCGTGGGATGATTTGAAATTAGGATTAAAGCACGGCAAAGAGTTTAAAAAGATCGCTATTTATGGCAATAAGCATTGGCAGGAGATTTTGGCGAAAGTGGGTAAATGGTTTGTCTCAGGTGAGGTAAAGTATTTTGAAGAGTATGATGCCGCAGTCGATTGGCTCAAACAGTAATATTTGAGCCTGTATTAGATTGCAATTACTTTTTTATCCATTGGCCATTTTTTTGAATATAGTGGCCTTTTTTCGCTTTTTCACTCGCTTTTTGTCCGGCAAGGTATTCAACTTCTTGGAGTGTTAATTGGTTGTTTAACGCAATTTTTTCGTAATGCTTTAATCGTTCTTGGTTAATGGCCTTTACTAGGTTTCGTGTTGCTTTACGGTCTTGAATAACCGCTAAAAAGCCATTATTTTTCTCTCCAATCTTTCCTTGTGTTTTATAAGTGGCTAACTGATCCTTAGCTTCAGAAAGTGTCATCGCTTGTACACTCAAAGCGCTCATCATAAGAAGCGCAATCAATATCAGTGGTTGCAGTATTTTGTGTTGTTTCATGAACCTTTCCTTATGTTTAGAATAAACCGATGGCGGGGGTAAACAGCGCCTCTAGTTCTTGGTTGACTTTCATTACGGCCTCACTTTGAGTTTTGGCTTTGGTTTTTGGCGTCTTAACGACTTCTTTAACCTCTTTTTTAACCGGTTTTTTAGTAATTTCTTTTGTGGCTTCTTTGGTTGATTTGGTTGGTGTATTCGGTGAGCAGGCGGAAAGCCCAATGATGATTGTGAGTGCAAATAGGCTATGTATTAGCCGTTTAAAATAGAACATTTAAAACCCCTTATAGAATAAATTAATCTTGAATTCTCTTTATTAGAGACCTTTGCACGAAAGGATGCACAGATAAAAAAGGCTGAAATATGCCTGATTTTTGTTGAAAATCTTGCGAATACCTAGGTATTCCCTGCAATTTCCGCCTCAATCAGCCACATTTCCTCTCTTTTTTCTCTTGCGCCCCTCTCGTGCAAAGGTCTCTATTAACGTAACCGTTGCTTTTTTTAGAAGAATTCATTCTCCAATAAAGTTGAATAAAAAGCTATTGAAATCAATACTTATTCTTTAAATTTTTGTTTACATTGTGTGACGGCATTCCAATAGAGTTTATTCTCTTCTCGGCTATTGGCTTTGGCGTTCCAAAGGTGACTTTGCTTATCAATGCAAAGTTCCGCTTCAGATTTGCCACAGGCAGAGAGTAATAACGTGACTGAAAATAGAGCAAACAGGGGGATTAAAATGAGGGGGGAAGAAAATTTTACGGTCTTTAATGAGTTCATGATGTGCCTTTTGTGTCGTGAGCGTTAAAGGTCTTTTTAATAATAAACGATTTTTAGACGTTGTCTGGTGTTTTTCAGTATTATTAGATCATTGAAATGATAGAGATAAAGTGAGTGAAGCACAATGAACACGTTTGATAATCAGTGTTGGACGCAGCGTTATACCGACTTTTTAAATGGTTATGATGCGCGTCCCGCACGAATTGTGTATCAACGCGATCGTGCGCGCGTGATTCACTCGGCCTCTTTTAGGCGTTTACAGGCGAAAACCCAGATTTTTGGTTTGAGTGAGTCCGACTTTTATCGCACTCGCTTAACCCATTCGATGGAGGTCGCACAAATTGGTTCTGGCTTGGTGGAGCAACTGATTACCGTAGGAATGTCGGAAGCGGGAGAGGATGCCGCGTATATTGAGTGGCTACCATCGTTCTACTTAATTGAGGCGATCTGTTTGGCGCATGATCTTGGACACCCTCCATTTGGACATGGTGGAGAGGTAGCGTTAAATTATATGATGCGTCATTACGGAGGGTTTGAGGGCAATGCACAAACCTTAAGGATTATGACGACCTTGGGGGAGTATACGCCAAAAAACGGGTTGGATTTATCGAGAAGAACCATGCTTGGAGTGTTGAAATATCCAGCTATTTATAACGACATTACCGCCTCTAATTCAGATTATTTGGCGCAACTGCAAGAACCGCAAGTAGACGATTTTAGAACCCTGCAAATACATCGTTGGAAGCCGCCTAAAAGCCTTTATTTAGAAGAAAAAAGTATTTTTGACTGGGTACTTGAACCCTTTTCGCTGGCGGATAAGGCTCGATTTACTGAACTAGCGGCTTGCGATAAAGGGCATCAACAGACCAAATATACCGCGCTGGATACCACCATTATGGAACTCGCCGATGACATCGCTTATGGCATTCATGATCTGGAAGATGCCGTGGCGATGAAAATGGTCTCTCGTGAACAGTGGCAAGCCGAAGTGATGGAGACAGAAGTCTTTAAACAATATGCCTTGTGGGATAATACCATGACCGAAAGGCTGTTTAGTCATTCGTCCAAAGGGCGCAAGCACGCGGTGAGTAAGATGGTAGGCATTATGGTTGAGAGTATTTACATGGCAGAAAATGAGGCGTTTGAACATCCGTTATTACGCTACCAAGCGAAGTTACAAGCGGGGCCTGCTGCCATTTTGAACTTATTAAAACGTTTTGTGTACAAGAATGTGATTACCATTCCAGAAGTGAAGCAGATGGAGTACAAAGGTCAGTTGATTGTACTGGAGTTGTTTAAATCTTTACGCGCCAATCCAAGTGCATTATTGCCCTCTAAAAGTTATGAAAAATATCAAAAAGCAAACAGCGAGCAAGCTCAGCAACGAGTGATCTCTGATTACATTGCGGGCATGACCAATACTTATGCAGCCAGACTGTATGCCAAACTATTTACACCCGCGCAGGGGTCTATTTTTGATAGGTTGTAGCGTTCTTAACGCAATAAAAACGCAATAGGCACTTCAAATATCATGCTTTGGCGAGGATCATTTTTTGGCATGGCTGGAAAAGGACTGGCTTGTTGTGCCGTTTTTAACGCCGCTTTATCCAGTAAACGATT
>JALSJT010000017.1 GCA_026989175.1 Thiomicrorhabdus sp.
AGCGAGATTATCTTATTCAGGTACTTAAATTGGTCGGAGGCAATGTCTCACAAGCAGCGCGTATTGCGAAACGCAACCGTACCGAGTTTTATAGGCTATTAAGTCGTCATATGCTAAAAGCAGCCAGTTTTAAAGAAAAAAAATAAGCCATCCTTAAAAGGTAATCATAATATTCTCCCCCCCTCTTTTTGGTATTCTCCTTATTACTTCCGTGTGCCTTCTGATCCCGTTTTTAGTAAATGTCTTTAATGATTGAATTCTTATCTTTTAAGTTTGTATTTAGGGATAATATGAGGTGAATTCTATTGGTCGAGAGAGAAGAGGCTATGGCGAATAAAAAGACAATACGTTTGTTGATTATTGGAGATGAAATTTTATCTGGGAAGCGACAAGATCGGCACCTAGCCCAAGTGGTTTCTCTGCTAAAGCCTTTAGGGCTAAAGGTAGCTGAAGTTACTATTTTAGGGGATGAACCGAAGCGATTAACCGAATTTTTGGCGCAGAGTTTTGCAACGAGTGATATTGTTTTTTGTTTTGGTGGCATTGGCGCTACACCAGATGATCGAACACGACAGTGTGCTGCGCAAGCCTTAAATATACCGTTAGAACGACACCCTGAAGCCGTTGCAGAAATTGAGGCTCAGTTTGGCGTGCAAGCGTATCCGCAGCGTATTCGAATGGCAGAGTACCCAAAGGGTGCGGCCATTATTCCCAATGCATACAACCGTGTGCCCGGCTTTTCGATTCAAAATCACTATTTTATGCCAGGGTTTCCCATCATGGCGAAACTCATGCTGGAATGGATTCTCAAACATGAAAAAATGGGGTGCATTGAAGATACGACTGTTGAAAAAAGTATTCGTATTATGAATGGTCATGAGGGGGATTGGATTGTTTTTATGGAACGCTTTGAACAAGAATTCCCCTCATTGCGACTGTTTAGTTTACCGAGTATTCACGCCGATGGCACGCGTAGTCTTGAGTTGGGCGTGGAAGGCAAAAAAGAGTGTGTTATGAAAGGCATTGCTCGGTTAATTGAAGAAGCAGAACGTCGTCAATGTGACTGGCAAGAAGGGTGAGAATGGTATCGAACTCCGCGCATTATGATGTGATTATTTTAGGCGCAGGCGCTTCTGGCTTAATGTGTTCAGCCACCGCTGGCTACCAAGGTCAAAAAGTACTTGTGCTGGATCACGCACCTAAAGCGGCAGCTAAAATTCGAATTTCAGGGGGAGGGAAGTGTAACTTCACTAATTTGAATGTTGCACCTGAACACTTCATTTGTCAAAATCCCCATTTTGTGAAAAGTGCCTTATCTCGTTATCCCTCCTCTGCCTTTATTGAACTGATTGAACGGCATGAATTGGCCTATGAAATAAGAAGGGGGGGGAAGTTTTTTTGTGAACAACGTGCTTCCGATTTAATTCAGATACTGCATACCGAGTGTGATTGGGCGGGGGTTGAGTTTCAATTAAATACCGCAATAGAGAGCGTTGAATTTAAAAATAATCAATATGTTATAAGTAGCACTCAAGGTATTTTTTCTGCCTATAAGTTAGTGATCGCAACTGGTGCACTCTCCTTTCCGAAATTAAAAGCAACTGGCATTGGCTACGAAATCGCAAAACAGTTTGGTTTAAATATTATTCCCACCTCTCCCGGATTAGTGCCTTTAACGTTTAGCGATAAATGGCAGACACGTTTTTCGGCACTGAGTGGTTTATCGTTGGAGGTTGCCATTCACATAAAAGGCCGGGTATTTAAGGAGGCGATGTTGTTCACCCATAAAGGATTAAGTGGTCCTGCCATTTTACAGGCCTCTAATTACTGGACACGTGGCGAGCCGATTGCATTAAATACCTTGTCCGAGATGACAGAAGAACAGGTTTTTGAAGCCTTGCTCTCCTTAAAACAGTCCGGAAAATCGTTGCCTAAATGGCTGAATCAATTTTGGCCAAAACGCTTTACCCAAGTGTGGTTAGAGGCCTTTCCAATTGAAACCGTTTTGTCCAACATTTCACATGAAACCCTACAACAGTATGCCAAACTGTTAACACATTGGGTCTTGTTTCCAGCGAACACCGCAGGGTATGATAAAGCCGAAGTAACCTTAGGTGGGGTCGATACCGATGAATTCTCTTCTAAAACCTTTGAGGCTAAAAAACAGAAAAATCTGTTCTTTATTGGCGAAGTCTTGGATGTAACTGGCCAGCTTGGTGGCTTTAACTTTCAGTGGGCGTGGGCATCAGGCGTGGCGTGTGGCGTAGCACTGACTGAATAATGATATATTTCAAAAAAATAGTGGTAGACGAATGAACTTATTAAATTTAAACCCCGAGTCACGTGACTCATTTACAAATATTGTCAAAACCTTAGTTAAAAAACACCAAACGGATCCGAGTGAAATGTTTATGCATGCACTGGAGAGTGAAGCGGAACCTGAGATGAACTACTGGATGACCAAGGTATTGGTGCAGGACTATTTCGTTTCTGCACAAATGGTGGTGGGCAATGACGCCGAAGGCGAGCCTGTTAAAGCACTGCAAGCGGCGTGTTTATTGCAGAATGTTGGCGTGGTGGCGGCTCTGTTAGAGTTAGGTGGATTTAAGGGCAGTGTGACGGATAAAGAGTATCAGCTAGCTGCCCGAATCGCTTCGCAACATGAAGATCAAGCGGTGCTGGGTCTATTAATGAAGTATGCGCAGGAGAAGGATTTATTGGAGCCGTTTATGCGATCGCTTCAGAGCAAAACACTTCAATAGAGGGTTGATAGTTTGTTGCTATTGTTTTGATTTAATCAATTGATTTTACTGAGTTGCAACCTCGATATAAACTAGTTGGCAAGTCAGAGATGACATGCTTTTAATATTATTTTATTGAATACTTCTTTAGGAGAAAAAAAATGAGTTCGAATCAAGCAACTGAAAATCGTTTTCCAAACCGTGAAGGTCAGGCTGTCCCACAAGTGACGTTTCATACCCGTCAAAATAGTGAGTGGGTCGATGTAACGACTGATGACATTTTTAAAGGCAAAACCGTCGTGTTATTTGCTTTACCGGGTGCGTTTACGCCAACCTGTTCTTCAGCACACTTGCCACGTTATAACGAATTAGCCCCTGTCTTTAAAGCCAATGGCGTGGATGAGATTGTTTGCTTGTCGGTGAATGATACTTTTGTTATGAATGAGTGGGCGAAGGATCAAGAAGCGGATCAAGTGACGTTATTACCCGATGGAAATGGTGAGTTTTCAGAGGGCATGGGGCTATTAGTCGATAAAGATGATTTAGGGTTTGGTAAACGCTCTTGGCGTTATTCCATGCTGGTGAAAGATGGTGTGATTGAAAAAATGTTTATTGAGCCAGATGTTGAAGGCGACCCGTTTGAAGTTTCTGATGCCGATACGATGCTGAACTATCTTAACCCAAATGCAAAAGAGCCAAGTGTGGCAACCATTTTTACCAAAGTTGGCTGTCCATTCTGTGCCAAAGCGAAGGCGTTGTTAGAAGATAAAAATGTACACTATGAAGAGATTATTGTGTCGAATCATGGCATTACCTCACGTACATTAAGAGCCGTTGCCAATGCAACGACTGTGCCACAGGTCTTTTTAGATGGTCAATACATTGGTGACTCTGAAGCACTAGAAGCACATTTTGTAAAATAAAAAATATTTCCCCCCCCTATTACGATCGTTTGTGGAGGGGGGGGAATCTTTAAGAGAACTTCTCATACCCAAATTCACACTTAGAAGTGCGAGATGATGTGAAATCAATTGTTTGCACCCTAAAGGGCATAAGCGGAACATCCGTGTTTCTAAGTGTGGGTTTGGGTTATAAAAAGGACACATGATGAAATACGATTATGACTTGATTGCGATTGGTGCCGGCAGTGGTGGTTTATCGGTGGTGGAACGTGCCGCAGAATATGGTAAAAAATGTGCGGTGATCGAAGCGAAAAAGCTCGGTGGAACCTGTGTCAATATCGGTTGTGTGCCTAAAAAAGTGATGTGGTTTGGAGCACATATTGCCGAAGCATTGCGTGATGCCTCCAGCTTTGGGTTTGATGTGGAGCAGAAAGGCTTTGATTGGTCGAAATTGGTTAAACAGCGAGAGCAGTATATTAGCAATATCACTACTTGGTACGATGGGTACTTGAGTGACAAAGGCGTGGATATTTTACAAGGTTGGGGCAGTTTTGTAGATGAACACACGGTGTTGGTCGATGGAAAGTCTTATACGGCAGAAACCATTGTCATTGCGCCGGGCGGTAAACCGCTGATTCCGCAGGAGACCGAAAATGCTGAGCTAGGTTTGTCTTCGGATGGGTTTTTTGCCTTAACAGAACAACCTAAAAAAGTGGCGGTGATTGGCAGTGGTTACATTGCGGTCGAGTTGGCGGGCGTTTTTCAAGCCCTAGGCACCGAGACGACCTTAATTAGTCGTAAAGACTTGGTGTTGCGTGGTTTTGACGACATGATTCGTGAAAACCTAACCAATGCGATGTTAGAGAGCGGTTGCCAAAAAGCCTATCACTTTGCGGTGAAAAAGCTAGAACGTCAACCAGATGGTTCTTTAACAGTTTACAGTACCGATGGTCAAGAGCTGTCTGGCTTTGATCAAGTGATTTGGGCGGTCGGTCGCCAAACTCTGGTAGAGCCGTTAGCACTTGAAAAGGTAGGGTTAGAGACGGATAATCGAGGTTTTATTCCAGTGGATGATTGTCATAAAACAGCGATCGATAATGTTTATGCCATTGGGGATGTCACGGGACAGCCACAATTAACCCCTGTTGCAATTCGTGCTGGTCGCTATTTAGCCGAGCGTCTTTATAATAATAAACCCGATTTAAAGCTGGACTTAAGCTCGGTACCAACCGTAGTCTTTTCACACCCTCCCATCGGCACCATTGGCTTGGCAGAACATGATGCAAGAGTAAAGTATGGTCATGATAATATAAAAGTGTATACTTCAATCTTTACCCCAATGCGCTATGCGTTTACTCAGCATCAAACCAAAACGGCACTTAAATTAGTGGTGTCTGGAGAGGATGAAAAAGTGGTCGGTATTCATATTATTGGCGATGGTGCGGATGAGATGTTACAAGGATTTGCGGTTGCGGTACAAATGGGCGCAACCAAAGCGGATTTGGATGCAACGATTGCAATTCATCCTTCCAGTTCGGAAGAGCTAGTGACGATGCGTTAAGGTTGGTTGCTTTAGTAGACGTGTGGGATGGTTGCGTAAAAGGCTGCAAATTCATCCGTTTTGTTAATAATTGTACCACCAATATAAAATTCTAAATCAACCTCTCGGCAAGATTGAACTTGAACTTTCATGGCAATGGGTTCAATATCTTGTTTATAAAATGAGAGGTTAATATTGACAATATCGCCTTTTTTAAAAGGTTTTGCAGATAAAAACCCCACACCCTGTTCCGATAAATTGATGACGGTAGTGTAAATGGTATATTCTTCTTGCTCGAGAACGGACTCTAAGTGCGTTGCAAACCTATTTTCTTGTCTGCGTTCATTCGCTTGCAATGGGTTGTCGCTCATTTAAACATCTCTTTAAAGGTACTCGGTTAGCTTACGTAGTTGATACCGACTATATCATATTTTAGTTCAATGCCCAATTTATAGGATCGTGCAAAGACCTCATGAAAAAGAGTCTATGTTACTTGGATAGGCATAACAAGTAGAATTTAATACGTTTTTAAGATAAATTAAAAATAACTTATTTTAAAGTAACTGTTTGAAAAACAAGCTACTGTTATTAAAGTCTATTAAATTAATACGATACCTTATAGCGTCATAAATGATTCGTACGCATGGCTTAAAGGAAATTATTAAATGAATATTCGTCCATATCAAGGGATTTATCCAACCATTTCAGACAGCGCTTGGGTTGATCAAAGTGCGGTTGTTATTGGAAAATGTTGGTTAGCGGCAGACGCTAGTATTTGGCCAAATGTGACGTTACGCGGTGATGTCAATAAAATTACCGTGGGCGCACGTTCTAATATTCAGGATGGTGCCGTATTGCATACCACGCACGATAGTGACTTAACCAAGGGGTCTCAGTGTATGGTTGGAGAAGATGTGACCATCGGCCATAATGTGGTGTTGCATGGCTGTACCATTGAAAATGAGTGTTTAATTGGTATGGGTGCAGTGGTATTGGATCATGCCGTAGTGCAGCGTCAAGTATTGGTGGGTGCGAATAGCTTAGTGCCCTCGGGCAAGGTACTGGAGAGTGGTTATTTGTACTTGGGATCACCCGTTAAACAGATACGCCCTTTAACCGAACAAGAGCGGGCGTTTTTTAAATATTCTGCGATTCACTATGTGAAGCTTAAAAATGAGTACCAAGCGGC
>JALSJT010000018.1 GCA_026989175.1 Thiomicrorhabdus sp.
TGCCGTCTGTGTTTGGTTGTTGTCGTGTTGTGCTAACACAAATGCAATGAGGGGTTTTTCAACCTGTTGAATCACCATCTCGTACAGGTCACTGGTGCTTTCGTCTTGTAGGGTCTCAAAATAGCGTTCCAGCGTATAGGTCACCTGTTCACTCAGTGAGTTGCCATTGTTGTAAGGGGCATTTTGTGAGGGTTTGGATGGGTCGGTTTGATTCATACAGCGTCGTTCTCATCTTTTTCAGGGATTGTGCGGTGACGTAAAATAGTGGTGAATTACATCCCGTTGCGCTTGTGGCGACAACAGCGAGTTAAACTGTTTACGTAATGCCTCGCCAAATGGTAGGTGTTGCCCGTACCAAGCGATGTGTTTGCGTGCAATTCGTACACCAAGCGTCTCACCGTAGAGTTGATGTAATCCAGAAATATGTTGCAAAATGGTTTGATAAAATTCATTTATACCGACAGGGGCTAGGTGCTCTTCTGTCTTAAGGTAGTGATTTATCTCACGAAAAATCCACGGGTAGCCTTGTGAGGCGCGTCCGATCATGATGCCATCCGCCGAGGTGTATTTTAATACAAATTGTGCCTGTTCGGGAGTGCAAATATCACCATTTGCAATCACGGGTATATCCACTGCGTGTTTCACCGCTTTGATGGTGTCGTATTCCGCCTGTCCTGAAAATTTATCCACCCGAGTTCGGCCGTGAACGGTGACAGCTTGCAACCCTTTTTCTTGCGCCAGTTGTGCAATCTGCACCGCATTTTTATGCTGACCATCGGTTCCCGTGCGAATTTTAACCGTGACAGGCACACCTACTGCGGCGACCACCGCTTCAAAAATCGCTGAGACTCGTTCAGGCTCTGCCATCAGAGCAGACCCCGCAGCGACACTGCACACTTTTTTAGCGGGGCAGCCTAAATTTAAATCAATGATTTGCGCCCCTTGCGATACTTGCCATTGCGCTGCATCGGCGAGTTCGTCGGGCTGAGTACCAATTAATTGAATGGCTCGGGGTTCGGGGTCGTTTGGATTCGCATGACGTGTAGAGGATTTTTTAGAGTGACGCAGTGACTTTTTAGAGGCGACCATCTCCGCCAAGGTATAAGAAGCGCCTTGTTGACGGCAAATTTCTCGATACACCGAATCGGTAATACCCGCCATAGGGGCGAGCACCACAGGAGAGTCAAAGGTGTAGTTGCCAATGGTAAGGGTGGGAGGGGTAAACATGGATTAGGCTGGCGTGTCGGCTAACTTTTGACCCGCCAATAACCCCCACTCCTCTTGTTGCTCAAAAGTGGTCAGTTCAATACCAATGGTGCGATAGTGTTCGATCAGTTCATCCGCTTGGTTGGCGAGCAGTCCTGATAACACTAAGGTACCTCCCGGTTTTAACAATCGATCAAATTCCGTTGAGAGTATTTTCAACGGCCCCGCCAAAATATTCGCAATTAATAAGTCAGTGGGGTCAGAGTAAAAGTTATCCACCAGTGCAAATTCAATCTGTTCTTGATTTCGTTCGGCATTTTGTTTGCTGGCGGTAATCGCTTGTGGATCAATATCGGTACCCGAAACGGAGGCGGCGTTTAGCTTTTGTGCCGCAAGCGCTAAAATACCAGAACCACAACCATAATCAATGACGGTCAAGCCTTTTGGAGGGTGTTGATCTAACCACGTTAAACACATGGCGGTAGTAGGGTGGGTTCCTGTTCCAAATGCCAAACCAGGGTCCAGCATCAGATTGACCGCGTCTGGATTGGGTGGCGTTGCCCAACTGGGGACAATCCATAAGTTTTGTCCAAACTGCATCGGTGTAAACTGATCCATCCAAGCGCGAACCCAATCTTTGTCTTCCAATTGCTCCACTTTGTAGGACGTACTGGGTACGTCGGGCATACTGTGTGAAAGCTGTTCAATAATGCGTTGGCTATCCACTTCAGCATCAAATAACGCAACCACTTTGGTCTGTTGCCAGATGGGGGTGGTGCCTAAATCAGGTTCAAAGATGGGTTGATCTTTGGCATCTTGAAAAGTGACCGAAGCGGCATTGGCTTCCATAAAGGCATCCGATAACGGTTCTGCAAGGGGTTCTGCGACGGTGGTGTTGATTTGAATCCAAGCCATGGTGTTATTCCTGAAAAAGAAAAAGGGGGGGGTAAAATTTAAAAAAACCTTCTCAGAATTTCTGAGAAGGTTTCGAAAAGGCGTTAGTTATATGTGAACAGAGCTTGGCAGGTTACACCAAATGTTCTAACCGCTCTTCTAGGTAGTGAATATTTCGTTCTCCTTCACAAAAACCACCGTCGTTCATGATCTCTCGTTGTAGGTGAATATTGGTATCAATGCCTTGGATGACAATCTCTTTTAAGGCGCAATCCATACGACGAATGGCAGACGTTCGGTCATTACCAAAACAGATTAATTTTCCAATCATAGAATCGTAGTGCGGTGGTACCGCATAGCCAGTGTAAATGTGTGAATCCCAACGAACGCCTAAGCCTCCGGGCAGGTGCAATCGCTCAATCACACCTGGAGAAGGCATGAAGTTTTTGGCGGGATTTTCAGCGTTCACTCGGCACTCAATTGCGTGCCCCGTTATTTTGATCTGCTCTTGTTTAAGTGTTAATGGAATTCCCATCGCTACTTTAATTTGCTCTTTAACCAAGTCAATGCCGGTGACCATCTCAGTGACACAGTGCTCAACTTGCAAACGAGTGTTCATCTCAATGAAATAGAAGCAACCATTTTCATATAAAAATTCAAAGGTACCTGCGCCACGGTAGTTGATGTCAATACAAGCCTTAACACAGGCTGCACCAATTTCAGCACGTTGCGCACCGGTAATGCCGGGTGCAGGGGCTTCTTCAACCACTTTTTGATGACGACGTTGCATGGAGCAATCGCGTTCGCCTAAATGAACGGCATTGCCTTGACCGTCGGCTAGCATTTGCACCTCAACGTGACGTGGGTTTTCTAAAAATTTCTCCATGTATACTTCTGGATTACCAAAAAAACTGCCTGCTTCTGATTTGGTCAACTGAATGGATTTAATGAGGTTGGCCTCGGTATGTACCACACGCATTCCGCGTCCGCCACCGCCACCAGAGGCTTTGATGATGATTGGGTAACCAATCTCTTTGGCAAGTCGATGATTTTCGGCATCATCGGTTCCAAGTGGACCTCCTGAACCTGGTACGGTGGGAACGCCAGCGGCTTTCATGGCACGAATGGCGGAGACTTTATCGCCCATCATGCGAATGGTTTCCGCTTTCGGGCCAATAAAGGCAAAACCACTCTCTTCAACGCGTTCAGCAAAATCAGCGTTTTCAGATAAAAAACCGTAACCAGGGTGAATGGCTTCGGCATCAGTGATCTCGGCGGCGGCAATAATTGCGGGTACGTTTAAGTAGCTGTCGGCTGAAGATGGCGGGCCAATACAGACCGATTCGTCAGCAAGTAAGACATGTTTTAAATGGGCATCGGCGGTGGAGTGCACCGCAACGGTTTTTATGCCCATCTCTTTGCAGGCACGTAAAACACGTAGTGCGACTTCGCCACGGTTGGCGATGAGAATTTTTTCAATCATGATACGTCTTCCTTATTCGATGACGAACAGTGGTTGACCAAATTCAACAGACTCACCGTTGATCCCTAGAATTTTGGTCACAGTACCTGCGTAGTCCGATTCAATAGGGTTCATGATCTTCATCGCTTCAATGATGCAGAGGGTGTCGCCTACTGCGACTTGATCGCCTACTTTTACAAAATCGCCTGCATCCGGTGCAGGGGCGGCGTAAAAGGTACCTACCATTGGAGAGGTAATGGTATGCCCCTTCGCTTCAACGGGTGCGGCGGTAGCTGCAATAGGCGCACTTGCTTCCGCGGTGGCAACCGGCGGTGCGGCAGCAACGGGTGCGGCTTGCATAGCGGGTGCAGAGATAAAAACAGGCTCTTTGCTGCGAGTAATGCGAATATTATGCTCACCCTCTTTAATTTCAATTTCAGCAATATCGGACTGCTCTACGATTTCAATTAATTTACGTATTGAACGAATATCCATGTTGTTATCCTTGTTTTAAGTGTTTTTATTATTTTTCTTCCCCCCCCCCTTGTAATAAGGTTTTACTTTACAAAGTACTTAAGGGGGGGGAGAAAATTTATTTAATTTTTTCAACCGCGGCTAAAAAGGCCAGCTCGTAGCCTTGAGGGCCAAGTCCAGCAATCACGCCATCAGCTAAATCGGAGAAATAAGAGTGCGTTCGAAAGGCTTCGCGTTTATGAATATTGGACAGGTGCACCTCAATAAACGGAATATTGACCGTTGCCAGTGCATCTCGAATTGCCACACTGGTATGGGTAAAGGCGGCGGGGTTGATAAGAATGTAATCGGTGCCGTCGTCCATCGCTTTATGAATACGGTCAACAATCTCGTGTTCGGCATTGCTTTGAAAGTTAAAGAGGCGAATATTGCACTCATCCGCAAGGCTTTCGAGCGACTCAATAATATCAGCAAGGGTATGGCGACCATAAATTTCAGGTTCGCGACGACCCAGCATATTTAAATTGGGACCATTAATAACCAAAAGTGTTGCCATAGGGTTTGTCCAGTGAGATCTAATGTTGGAAATTATAGCTTAGCAGAGGGTTTTTCTCTATGTAAATGCGATAAAAAACGAGAATTAGTGCCTGAAGTGGCACGTTTTGTTTTGAACAGCGTTAAAACAGAATGAGGAAGGTGGTTTTAATGCGTTAGATTGAGGCGAGGATCATTGTTGTTTTTTTACTGTATTACAGTTTCATACTTGTATGACATTTATGTATGGCGTAGGAGTTAGATATGTTATCCGTTAGACTTGATACAAAAACAGAACAATTTTTAGAAACCATTGCTGCTGAAACTCAGCGCTCTAAAAGTTTTTTTGTGAAAGAGGCGTTAAAAAATTACATGGAGGATATGGAAGACTATTATGATGCGCAGGTTCGTAGCAAAGATAGCCAGCGCAACTTAATCTCCCTAGAAGAGTTGGAAAAAGCACTTGATCTATAAACTGACTTTTGATGATAAAGTCATTAAAGACTTTAAGAAAATTGAGCGCACTTGGCAAAAAAAAATTCTGAAGGCGATTCAAAAGAAATTAATTGAAACGCCTTATGCATACCCAATCTACTCGGAAATGCAGTTTTTTGAATCCGTCTGGAGTCACAATACTGCGTTACCGTTATTGAGAATAGCTAGCTATTCTCTGCAAACTGCGCCTTGTCTTGTGACTCCAGTCAGATCCAAAATTCCCGCATTTCCAAGTAGATTGGGTATAGGTAAAAAATTGGTCGGTGATTTGTCTCCTTACTATCGCTTAAGAGTAGGGGATTATCGTGTTGTCTATTCAATTGAGGATGATAAATTGGTGGTGACTATTATTAAAATACGACACCGTAAGTCGGTTTATCGTTAGGCGTTTCCAGTCAGATTTCTAAGAATAAGCACTTTGTCGATGTTTAAAATCGACAATAACGACAAGGAGTTGTTCGTTTTCGATTAAATAAAACAGGCGATAATTTCCTAAACGGTAGCGATAAAACCCTTCTAAATTGTCTTTTAGTTTTTTGATATTAGGACCATAAAAAGGATTTGCTTTAAGTTGAGGGTAGACAATCTCTGTTATTTTTCGATACAGTTTTGGGTCGAGCTTTTTCTTAGATTTTATAAACGTTTTAGTTTCTGCAATTTGAAAGTTAGACAAGGGTGAAGTCGCCATTTTTTAAGTCAGAGATTCCCTGATTTAAATTAGAGACTAACGCTTTATCAGATAAAATCTCTGACATTTCAGCACTGTCTACATATTCATTAGAGGTTAAGTATTGAATAGTCGCAAACTCAATAAAGTTAGACATGTTACGTTTTTGCCCATTTGCCGCCCGTTTAATC
>JALSJT010000019.1 GCA_026989175.1 Thiomicrorhabdus sp.
AGAGATGAAATGTGACTGATTGAGGCGGAAATCGCAGGGAATACCTAGGTATTCGCAAGGTTTTCAACGAAAATCAGGCGTATTTCAGCCTTTTTTATTCGTGTATCCTTTCGTGCAAAGGTCTCATTAAGATAAACCTTTACAGAAAAGATCTCTAACAAATTTAATTCTGAGGCTTTTCCCCTAAAATAGCAACTCTTGAAGCACTAAATATTACTAAACACTTATAAGGTTTTTTTATCCTGATCACTTTCCCGCTTACTCTCTTGACAACGGCTCTCCCCATTTTTTTTAATACTCCAGAACAACAACAATAGAATCACAATCAAAAACAGCAACTGATAAATACCATGCAATGTCGAAAAAGCCGCCCAATCAGTGGATGCCCTTGTCAATCCTGAAGGGTAAGCCGCTTTAATTTCGGCCATCCAAGGAGCAATCCAAAATCGCAATACACAGACGAATAGCAAAGCAACCACTAATGTCTTAATCGAACGTATCGATTGCTCCATTCCAATATAGACACCTAATAGCATAATGAGCGTAACCTGCATAATTAAACTTGAAAACTCAAATAATTTTCCTGCCACCTCTCCTGCAAGTTTAGAAGGCAGTTCTGCAAAAAGTACCGGTGCCGCGAGATACCCTACCGTTATCCACAAAATAGCCATTGAAAAAATAACAAAAGAAGCCACACGGTTTACTCGATAAAGCGCATTAGATCTCATAATCACCTCTTCTTGACCATAACAATTTGTTTTATTTAACCATAAAAAATGCCTGCAAGGTGCAGGCATTTCATCAATCACATACTTCTAAAAAAGTCTATTTGAGATCTTTGCACGAGAGAGGCACGAGAGAAAAAAGAGATGAAATTTGACTGATTGAGACGGAAATCGCAGGGAATATCTAGGTATTCACAATGTGTCGCCCCGCAGGAAGTACCCTTGGGGTGCAACAAAAATCAGGCATATTTTAGATTTTTTTATCCGTGCATCCTTTCGTGCAAAGGTCTCTATTTACACATATTCAACTTTCATAATTTCATACTCAATATTTCCACTGGGTGCCGCAACTAAGCACTCATCGCCCTCTTCTTTTCCAATGAGTGCTCGTGCGACAGGAGAGTTAACAGAAATTTTGTTTAGCTTTATATCTGCCTCTTCATGACCCACGATTTTATAGGTCACCTCTTCATCGGTATCAATATTTAACAAAGTCACTGTCGCACCAAAAATAACTTTACCATTAGGCGATAACTGCGTCACATCAATAATTTGTGCCAAACTCAAGACCGATTCAATTTGCTGGATACGCCCTTCAATCAATCCCTGCATTTCACGGGCGGCGTGATACTCCGCATTCTCTTTTAAATCACCATGATCTCGTGCCACTGCTATCGCTTCAATGACCGCTGGACGATCCTCTTTTTTTAACTTAGTTAATTCAGTTTGTAGCGCATCTGCGCCCTCTTTTGTCATAGGATGTTTTTGCATACCTAATCCTCTTTTATTATTATTTTATTTCTGACACAAAAACGCCAAAGCAAGTACACAACTTTGGCGTTTATTTTATAAAGCTAACTTAATGAATATCTTGTAAACAGGTAACGGGCTGATTATCTAAATAATCCATCGCTGCCACGGTAGCAAACGCACCTGCAATGGTCGTGGTATAACAGGTTGCATGCATTAAGGCTTCACGACGAATACTGGAAGAGTCTTGAATACTTCCTGAACCATCCGAGGTATTTACAATTAAGGCGATCTCTTCGTTCACAATAGAGTCCACAATATTTGGACGACCTTCTGTGACTTTATTTACAATTTCACACGCCACGCCTGCTTCAGCTAATGAAGCAGCTGTGCCACGTGTTGCGACAATATTGAATCCTTTTACAATCAATTGATTCGCAAGGTCAACCACTTGAGCACGGTCGGCTTTACGTACACTTAAGAAAGCGGTTCCTGCGCGAGGTAGCACCGTTCCTGCTGCCAGCTGTGCTTTTGCATACGCTTGAGCAAAGGTTTCACCAATCCCCATCACTTCGCCTGTCGACTTCATTTCTGGCCCTAAAATCGGATCCACGCCTAAAAACTTAATGAAGGGAAAAACCGCTTCTTTTACACAGAAATTAATCGGAGTAACTTCCTGAGTAAACCCTTGATCGGCTAGTTTTTTTCCAACCATACAACGTGCCGCAATTTTTGCTAATGGGCTACCAATTGCTTTCGAGACAAACGGTACGGTACGAGAGGCGCGTGGGTTCACTTCCAACACATAGATGTCATCCCCCTTTACCGCAAACTGAGTGTTCATCAAGCCAACCACACCCAATGCTTTCGCCATATCCGTCACTTGAACACGAATACGATCTTGAACCTCCATCGAAATGCTATACGGAGGCAAAGAACACGCCGAATCACCGGAGTGAATTCCCGCTTGTTCAATGTGCTCCATAATCCCCCCAATGACAACCTGATCACCATCGCAAATGGCATCGACATCCAACTCAACCGCATCGTCTAAGAAACGATCTAACAACACAGGAGAGTCATTTGAAACATCAATGGCCGCTTGCATATAACGAATCAGATTGGCCTCATCATATACAATCTCCATGCCTCGCCCACCTAATACATAAGAAGGACGAACTACTAATGGATAGCCAATCTCTTTGGCTAAAATAATCGCTTCATCCAAAGAGGTGGCGGTACGATTCGGTGGCTGTAATAATTTTAAGTCATTCAAAATTTTCTGGAAACGTTCGCGATCTTCAGCGATATCGATCGACTCCGGCGAGGTTCCAACAATTGGAACGCCTGCCGCTTCTAAGTCTTCAGCCAACTTTAAGGGTGTTTGTCCACCATACTGAACAATCACGCCTTTCGGTTGTTCCACTTCTACAATTTCAAGAACGTCTTCTAAGGTAAGTGGTTCAAAATATAGACGATCAGAAGTATCATAATCGGTCGAAACTGTTTCAGGGTTACAGTTCACCATAATGGTTTCGTAACCGTCTTCACGCAACGCCATTGCCGCATGAACACAGCAATAATCAAACTCAATACCTTGACCAATACGGTTAGGGCCACCACCCAAAATCATGATTTTATCTCGAACGGTTGGGTTGGCTTCACACTCTTCATCGTAGGTTGAATACAAATACGCGGTAGAGGTTTCAAACTCCGCCGCACAGGTATCTACGCGTTTAAACACGGGGCGAATATTGAGTGTATGACGGAACTTACGTACAAACGCAGCATCGGTATTGAGCAATTTGGCCAAACGGTTATCAGAAAATCCTTTGCGCTTTAACTGACGTAAATACACTTCATCCAGTGCGTCTAAGCCACGCTGTTTAACATCGTCTTCAATCTCCACCAACTCTTTAATTTGTGCTAAAAACCATGGGTCAATTTTACAACTTTCAAAAACAGCCTCTAAATTCCAACCTGCACGAAAGGCATCTGCCACATACCATAAACGCTCAGCACCAGGATTACGTAGCTCTTGACGCAAGAGATCCTTAACCTCTTTCTCATCCATAGTCGCTAGGGGAATGATCTCATCAAACCCCGTTTTATCGGTCTCCAAACCACGTAGTGCTTTTTGAATGGACTCTTGGAAGTTTCGTCCCATTGCCATTACTTCACCAACCGACTTCATTTGAGTCGATAGACGCTCTTGCGCTTGCGGGAATTTTTCAAAGGTAAAACGGGGAACTTTGGTTACAACATAATCAATGGTCGGTTCAAACGACGCTGGCGTTGCGCCATTGGTAATATCGTTCGATAGCTCATCTAAGGTATACCCCACCGCGAGCTTGGTCGCAATTTTTGCAATCGGGAAACCCGTGGCTTTAGACGCTAAGGCAGATGAACGAGAGACGCGAGGGTTCATCTCAATAATAATCATGCGTCCCGTCTCAGGATGCACGGAGAACTGTACGTTAGATCCGCCTGTTTCAACCCCAATTTCACGCAACACCGCCAAAGAGGCATTACGCATGATTTGATACTCTTTATCGGTTAAGGTTTGTGCGGGTGCAACCGTAATGGAATCCCCAGTATGTACGCCCATTGGATCTAAGTTTTCAATCGAACAGATAATGATGCAGTTGTCATTGCAGTCACGTACCACTTCCATCTCGTACTCTTTCCAACCCTCTATCGACTCTTCGATCAATAGTTCGTTCGTCGGAGAAAGACTCAACCCAAACTTACAGATCTTCTCAAATTCATCTTTATTGTAGGCAATTCCGCCACCCGAACCTCCTAAAGTAAATGAAGGACGAATAACAGTCGGAAAACCAACCTGCTCCTGAATTTTCCATGCTTCATCCATATTGTGCGCAATATCAGAAATAGGCATATCCAAGCCAATTTTAGTCATCGCTTGGCGAAAACGATCTCGGTTTTCTGCTTTATCAATGGCATCGGCGTTGGCACCAATCAGTTCAACATTGTATTTTTCCAATACACCTTGCGCATTTAAGTCTAAGGCACAATTCAGTGCTGTTTGGCCACCCATGGTGGGTAAAATCGCATCGGGACGTTCTTTGGCAATAATGGTTTCAACCGTCTGCCACTCAATGGGTTCAATATAAGTCGCATCCGCCATCTCCGCATCCGTCATAATCGTTGCGGGATTCGAGTTCACTAAAATAACGCGATAACCCTCTTCCTTCAGAGCTTTACAGGCTTGAACACCGGAGTAATCAAATTCACAGGCTTGACCGATAATAATAGGGCCAGCACCAATAATCATAATACTTTTTAAGTCACTTCTTTTGGGCATTACTCATTCTTCCTAATATTATCAATTACGCGTTTTTTGCGATTTTAATGTTTTCTATAAACTGGTCAAACAAAGGCGAAACATCATGTGGTCCTGGACTGGCTTCTGGGTGACCTTGAAAACTAAAGGCTAACTTATCAGTACGAGAGATACCTTGCAACGTGCCATCAAACAGCGACTTATGGGTCGCGACTAAGCACGTAGGCAGAGAGTCACCATCCACAGCAAACCCGTGGTTTTGCGAAGTAATCATCACTTTCTTGGTTTCTAAGTCTTGGACAGGATGATTGGCACCATGGTGACCAAACTTCATTTTCAATGTTTTTGCACCACTGGCCAATGCCAATAACTGATGCCCTAAGCAGATACCAAAGACAGGAACATCGGTCTTCAAGATCGCCTGAATCGCCTCAATTGCATAATCACACGGCTCTGGATCCCCTGGGCCATTGGATAAAAACACACCATCTGGGTTCATCGCCAACACCTCTTCTGCTGAGGTTTTCGCAGGCACCACGGTTAACTTGCAGCCTCGATCGACAATCATTCGTAAAATATTACGCTTTACGCCATAGTCATACGCCACAATATGAAAACCATCATTTGCCGAACCATCTGCATGGCCTTTACCCAGCTCCCAAGAGCCTCCCGACCAAACATACGTCTCTGGCGTGGTCACTTCTTTTGCCAAATCTAACCCTTTTAGACCGCTAAATTGGTTTGCTTTTGCAATCGCCGCTTCAGCATCAATATTTTCACCCGCCACAATCACACCTGACTGCGTGCCTTTTTTACGCAAAAGACGGGTTAACTTACGGGTATCAATATCCGAAATCGCCACGATGCCTTGCTCTTTTAAATAGTCTGGCAATGATTTTTCGGCACGGAAGTTACTCATTAATGGTGGGCAGTCTTTCACAATTAAGCCTTGCGCCATAATACGAGGAGACTCTTCATCCTCTGTATTAACACCCACGTTTCCAATATGAGGATACGTTAACGTCACAATTTGTTTAAAGTACGAAGGGTCGGTTAAGATCTCTTGATACCCTGTTAACGACGTATTAAAAACGACCTCTCCTGTCGTCTCCCCTTCCGCGCCTAATGAAAC
>JALSJT010000020.1 GCA_026989175.1 Thiomicrorhabdus sp.
AACACCGCGCCAACATCTCGATTGGTAAACCCAGAGACAGACTGGTATTCTATGCCATAACCTGCATTCCCCGATGCCATCGCAACGGGAGAAGTGCATTGAATTCCACAAATATTTACCGATAAATCAACCACAGACAGACCCTACTTACTATGTTACATATAATTCTTTATGAACCAGAAATCCCCCAAAACACAGGGGCTTTAATTCGCCTTAGCGCCAACATGGGCGCGCACCTTCATTTAATTCATCCTATCGCATTTGATCTGAGTGAAAAAAAAGTACGTCGCGCGGGATTAGACTATGCAGAGCTTGCGAATGTCCATGAACACCAAAACTTAAGCGAATGCTTAGAGACCATTCAACCTAATCGCGTCTTTGCGTTAACCACTAAAACCACACGACACTATACCGATCCAACCTTTGAAAATGGTGATGCCTTTTTATTTGGCCCTGAGACTCGAGGCCTTCCCGCAGAAGTTATTGCGAGCCTGCCCGAAGCACAACGCTTAACCATCCCAATGATACCCGGTGGCCGTAGCTTAAACTTAGCGAATGCCGTGTCTGTTATGGCGTATGAAGCGTGGCGGCAACTTGATTTCGATCTTAAATTGTAAGAAAGCCACTGCACAAAAGGGTACACGGATAAAAAAGGCTAAAATATACCTGATTTTTGTTGAAAACCTTGCGAATAGCTAGCTATTCCCTGCGATTTCCGCCTCAATCAGCCAAATTTTATCTCTTTTTTCTCTCGCGCCCCTCTCGTGCAAAGGTCTCTAAAAAAGTTTAATCTCAGACTTACCCGTTCGAGATAATAACGCCAAAGCAGCCTCTTTTGGCAAGGACTGCTCGGAAACAATTCGATAAACTTGCTCCATAATGGGCAGGTCTAGCTGCAAAGGCTCCGCAATACGCTTCACAATCCTTACCGCTTTAACCCCTTCAACCACTTGACCTATTTCATCTATCACAACACTTGCTGTTTGACCACTCTCTGCCAACCGCTTTCCAAATCGTCGATTACGAGAGAGATCGTCGGTACAGGTTAACACCAAGTCGCCCAAGCCCGCTAACCCCATTAAGGTTTCTGGCGATGCGCCTAATGCTTGACCAAATCGCATCATCTCTGCCATACCTCGAGAGATCAGCGCGGCACGGGCATTCGCCCCCAAGCCCAAACCATCACTGAGCCCAGTTGCAATAGCAATGATGTTTTTATAAGCCCCTCCGACTTCCACACCCACAATATCCGTTTGCGTGTACATTCGAAAAGCATCAAAATGAAACATATCCGCCCAGTATTGCGCCTCGCCCTCTTTTTCAGAGGCACTCACCATGGCAGTTGGCAATCCCTTGGCCACTTCACTTGCAAATGTTGGCCCTGATAAAACCGTCACTCCCATTTCAACCCCTAAAACCTCCGAAACAACACCGTGCAACAGACCTTGCGATTCTGGCTCAAACCCCTTGGTTGCCCAAGCAATACGAACGTTATTTGAAGCGATCAACCCAGACACTTGTTGCAAAACACCTCTAAAAACATCACTAGGCACCACAACCAATACAGCATCAACCGTAGGGATCAGAGCGGCAATCGAGTCCGTTATCTTTAGCGTTTCAGGAAAGGGGATACCGGCAAGATAGTATGAATTTTCACGTTGAGCCTGCATCTCCAAAACCTGTTCAATACGATACGACCAAAGCGTCACATCATGCCTAGCCTTTGCCAGATGAATTGCCAACGCTGTCCCCCACGCACCAGCACCCAGTACCGCAATTTTTTGTTGCGACATAATCTGACCGTGTGACTCCAAAGAGGACATTAACAATTACTGTTCAGTCGGTTTTTCACCATTTGCACCCGCTTTTTGAAGATGTTCATGATACATGAGCTCAAAGTTGACCGGCTCTAACAATAACTGAGGGAACCCGCCTCTTGCTACCAAGTCTGAAACCACTTCACGCGCATAAGGGAATAAAATTCCTGGTCCTTGTACGGCAAGCATGTACCCCATTTCCTCTTCTGTAAAGCCAGAAATCGTAAAGACACCCGCCTGTTCTACTTCACATAAAAAAGCAATCTTGTCATCCACCTTAGTCGTTGCCGTAACACGCACTACAACATGGTACATATCGCCGTCTAACTTCTTAGTTTCAACATTTAAATCAATCGATAACTGAGGCTGGAACTCTGTCGCAAAAACCCCCGGTGCATTGGGCGACTCAAAAGAGATATCTTTGGTGTAAATTTTTTGAATTAAAAATACATGCTGCGCTGCTTCTGACATAATTTTCCCCTAGACTTTAATTTAATTTTTTTAATAACATGTCTATCTCTCCGCGCTTATCCGCTAAAGAGAGATCATCAAAGCCACCCACATGGTGACTGCCTATAAAAATTTGTGGTACCGTTTGCCGCCCTGACTTTTCCGCCATTTCTGCCCAGAGCGTACGCTCCCGACCAACATCAATCACACGATACGTTACGTTTTTCGCATCCAGTAAGCGCTGAGCCATCACACAAAAAGGGCATGATTGCGTGACATAAACGACAACTTTTTCATTAATGCTCATTTTGTGCTGGCTTTCTTTTTTGCTTTTTTAGATTTCGCCTTAGCGACGGGAAGCCCTGCGGCTTTCCAAGCATTAATCCCACCAGACAAGTTAAACACAGAGGTATAACCCTCTTTCACCAATGCCGACGCGGCTTTACTAGAACGAATACCGCTTAAACAATAGACAACGATCGGCTTACTTTTATCTTTTGGTAAAAGGTTTAAACGATCCTTCAAGTCCGAAACAGGTATGTTCTTAGCATCCCCAATAAAGCCATCTTTATACTCATTAGAAGCGCGAACATCCAATAAAAAAGCGCCATCATTAAACAGACGTGTTGCCTCATCCGTACTAACAGGCTTAAACCCTGCCAGACGATCAGCAAGATAACTGTAAACCAACATCGCGATGATAATGGCTAACGCAACAAACAACAGCGTCTGCTCTTCGACAAATTCACTAAACATTATGTACCTCTAATAAAATCTTAATAATCAAACCTGATGATTTTACCAGTGAAACTCGCTACAATGAATGTAATTTATTAATTATTTAATGGCAGAAACAACACATGGCTCAAGATCTTAAACCAAAAATCAACATTAAACACCGTCCAACTGGGCTTCTTATTTTAGATGGTTGGGGCTATCGAGAAGAGACCGAACACAATGCCATCGCGCAGGCCAACACCCCTAACTGGGATAAACTAATGGCCAACAACCCCCATACTCTCATCCATACATCAGGAATAAATGTTGGACTGCCTGATGAACAGATGGGCAACTCTGAAGTCGGACACATGAACTTAGGGGCCGGGCGTGTTGTCTATCAAGAACTGACTCGCATTCAAAAAGACATTGATGATGGACGTTTCTTTAACAATAACGCACTACTGAGTGCAATCGATAAAGCAAGTGAAAGAGACCATGCCGTTCATATTATGATACTCCTCTCTGATGGTGGCGTTCACTCCCATATTAACCATGCGAAAGCAGCGCTGTCACTTGCCGTAGAACGTGGTGCCAAAACCTACCTGCATGTATTTGCTGACGGACGAGATACCGCACCTGAAAGTGCACTAAAATATATTGCTGAAATCGAAACACATATGAAAGCGATTAATGGTGGTTGCATTGCTTCCGTTACAGGACGATTTTATGCACTTGATCGTGATTCTCGCTGGGAGCGGACACAAGAAGCCTATAACGTCATCTGCTGTGGTCAATCAGAATTTAAAGCCAACTCGGCTAAAGAAGCCGTTGAAATGGCTTATGCACGCGGAGAGACCGATGAATTCATTCAGCCTACCGCGATTCTAAATAAAAAAGGCAAGAAAATTAAAGTCAAAGATGGCGACTCCATTATTTTCATGAACTACCGCTCTGACCGTGCACGTCAAATCACCAGCGCCTTTATTATTGATGACTTTGGTGACTTTCACCGTTGCAAAACGCCTATTTTATCCAGCTTTGTGACCCTAACTCAGTACAACAAAAGCTTTGAAAACTTTGGAGCGAGCGTGGCCTACCGCCCAACCAAGCTTAAAAACACCTTTGGTGAGGTCATCGCAAAACACAAGCTTCGCCAGTTACGCATTGCAGAAACAGAAAAATATGCACACGTTACTTTTTTCTTAAACGGCGGGGTTGAAGCACCTTACCAAGGAGAGGATCGCATCCTTGTCCCATCGCCTAAAGTGCGCACTTACGACCTACAGCCTGAGATGAGTATTGTCGAGCTCACTAAAAAGCTAACCGAGGCGATTGAATCCAATAAATACGACACCTTTATCTGCAATATTGCCAATCCAGATATGGTTGGGCATACAGGAAAGTTTGATGCTTGCGTTAAAGCGGTTGAGGCCGTAGACACTGCATTAGGGAAAATCCTAGCGTCCATCGAAAAATCTAATGGCCAAATCGTTATTACTGCAGATCACGGTAACATTGAGATGCTTATTGACCCTAAAACAGGAAAGCCCCTTACCTCGCACACGACCTTTCCTGTGCCGCTCGTATACGCAGGCCCTCAAAACATCTCTTTACGAAGTGGTGGAGCACTGCCCGATGTAATGCCAACATTACTAGAGCTAATGGAGATTAAACAACCCGAAGAGATGACTGGCAAGAGCCTCGTCTCTAAACCTTAAGCCTCTGAGACCTTTATTCAAAAAGCTCTCTCTAAAATCAGCCAGTGCAATGTATTACGAGCACTGGCTGAATACGTTCTAAATCCTCCCCCCTCTATTGCAACGCCCATACCTTTAATCTCGACTGGATTATCCCGTCTAATCCAATTATGCTAGTGCTATCTTCTTCATAACCTGAATTGAACACAGATGCTCCTATCCGATACGTTTAACCCACTGCTATTTTGGTCTTATTTTTTTTATATTTCCTTAATTATTGCTACTGTCTTTCACATGCTATATCAGCGACGCTCGCCTCAAAACTTAATGGCTTGGTTGCTGGCGTTACTCCTGCTCCCTTTTATTGGCGTACTATTGTATATCCTGTTTGGTTCCCGAAAATTTCTGGCCAAACGCCGTATTCCAGAAATCACCATCAAGCCCATTCCAACACCCTACCCCAAACACTCAATTAGCCGTCTCGCTACCGAGCTAAATCAAATACTGCAAGCCAACCAAATTGCCAGCAGTACCTATGACAATCAAAGCACTATTTATGAAGACTCAATCGATATGTTTGAGCAACTCATGCACCAAATTGAACACGCTCAAACCAGCATCCACCTACAAACCTATATTTTCCAACTCGATAAAACGGGTCAAGCGATTCTCAACGCACTCGCTCAAAAAGCGCAACAAGGTGTTGAAGTCTGCCTACTCATGGATGCCATCGGCTCCTTCTCTCTTTATAGAAACCGAAAACCCCTCTCACCCTTGGTTCAAGCGGGCGGACATTATGCTTTTTTTCAACCCCTACTAAAATCTCTTTTTCGCAGTCAAGTCAACCTACGAAACCACCGAAAAATCTACCTATTTGACCACTCAACCCTATTAACAGGCGGCATAAACCTCTCTAATGAATACCTAGGTTCGCTAGATACCACCCCTAAAAAAGGGCGCTGGCAAGATCTAATGCTTAAAACAACGGGGGCAATGACCGCACACTACCAATACATCTTCAATGCCGATTGGCACTACACCACTGGTGAAAACCTCTCTTCAAAACGCACCAAACCCACTCCAAACACCCCTAATCAAACCCTAACCCAAACCGTCCCCTCAGGGCCAGATATTCATAACGATCCTTTATTCGAAACCTTACTGCACAGCATTTACAGCGCAAAAAAGACCATACAACT
>JALSJT010000021.1 GCA_026989175.1 Thiomicrorhabdus sp.
CAAAGAATTAGCTTTCATAGCGAAAATCATATATTTGAGGATGTTAATAAACCCATTAAATCTCAAGGCGTAACCAGTAAAGGGATAGTTATTGAAGATGATTGCTGGGTTGGTGCTGGGGTCATTTTTCTTGATGGCATAGTGTTAGGTAAAGGTTCTGTCGTCGCGGCAGGATCGGTTGTTAATAAAAGTTTTCCAGAGTATTCTGTTATCGCGGGCGTGCCCGCAAAAATAATTAAATATAGAGTATAAAAGATCTCTATTAATCAAACTTAAAAGGAATGCCATTGTCTTATAAAAAAGTTGTTTTTATCCATTTATTTAATGACAGAAGTGGCAGCCCAAAAGTATTGGCTCAGTCTATTCAAGCTTTGCACGAAAAGTGTATTGAGATTGATTTAATTACAAGTCGCCATGAAGAAGGTTTTTTGTCGAACCTTCCTGTGCCAACCAAACACTTATTTTACAAAAGAGCAGAAAATAAACTCTTTACTCTGGCATATTACCTGTATTCACAGGTTTATCTTTTTGTTATGTGTCTAAAATATTGGAATAAGGATGTTGTTTTTTACATTAATACGTTAATGCCATTTGGGGCGGCACTGTCCGCAAAGTTAATGAGAAAGAGGGTTATTTATCATATTCATGAAACCTCGATTAAACCCAAACTTTTGAAATGGTTTTTAAAAAAAATAGTGAGTTACACGGCAACTAAAGTGGTGTATGTTTCAGAGTTTTTATCAACGTTAGAAGGCATAAAAGGAAAGGATAGTTGTGTTGTTTATAATGCACTTGAAGAAACTCTCCTAGAGGAGTCAAAACTTCCGTTTGAAAGGGCTGATAAGAAGCGGTTTTTTACGGTTCTTATGGTTTGTTCACTTAAAAAATATAAAGGTGTTGATGAATTTATAGCGCTTTCAAATCAAATGGAGGTTAATAAAAATATAAAGTTTAATCTTATTTTGAATGCTATGGATGATGAGGTGTCGAGCTATTTTTCTAAAGTAACTTTGCCTAAAAATATAGAAGTTTTTAGTCGGAAAGTAGATTTAGTCCCTTTTTATAGAGAAGCGGATATTTTACTCAATCTATCTAGACCCGATGAGTGGATTGAAACGTTTGGCTTGACTTTGATAGAGGGCATGTCTTTTGGGTTGCCCGTCATCTGTCCTGAAGTTGGTGGCCCCGTTGAAGTTGTGAGAGATCAAGTCGATGGTTTTCATATCTCATGTTACAAGTTAGAAGAAGTGGCACATAAGATATTGGCTATTTCTAAGGATAAGGAGCTTTATAATGAAATGTCTTTAAATGCTAAAAAACGTGTCAGTTTTTTTTCGGAACAACGTTTCAAAGATAATCTTTTAGAGAATATTCAGGATGTACTTTATTAGAATTTGTGGAACAGTTATTTTTAAAAAATGATTTCGCACATCTAAGTCATGTTTTATTGGTTAATATTCATATTAAGTGTGATATATTGCGCACCAATTTTCAAATGTTATCTCGACAAAACCAAGGTGGTTATATGGAAATAAGTAAGAAAAAACTAACGCATTTAAAGCGGCTTGAGGCAGAGTCGATTCATATTATGCGTGAAGTGGTTGCGGAGTTTGATAATCCGGCAATGTTGTACAGTGTCGGAAAAGACTCTTCTGTGATGTTGCATTTGGCACAAAAAGCCTTTTTTCCAGCGCCGCCGCCATTCCCGTTAGTGCATGTTGATACCACTTGGAAGTTTAAAGAGATGATCGAATTTCGGAATCGTCGTGCGAAAGAGGTGGGGATGGAGCTGTTGGTTCATATTAACCAAGAGGGGGTGGCACAAAATGTTTCACCGTTTACTCATGGCTCGGCAATGCATACCGACATTATGAAAACACAAGGGTTGCGCCAAGCGTTAAACAAATATCAATACGATGCGGTATTTGGTGGCGCACGACGTGATGAAGAGAAGTCACGTGCCAAAGAGCGTATTTACTCATTCCGTGATAAAAATCACCGTTGGGATCCAAAAAACCAACGTCCTGAACTATGGGATACCTATAATGGTCGCCATCAAAAGGGTGAGTCAATCCGTATTTTCCCGCTGTCTAACTGGACGGAGTTGGATATTTGGCAATATATCTATTTAGAAAATATTTCCATTCCAGATCTTTATTTTGCCAAAGAGCGTCCTGTGGTGGAGTACGGAGGTACTAAAATCATGGTGGACGATGAGCGTATGCCTGAAGCGTTGCGTAAAACGGCTAAGATGGAAAAAGTTCGCTTTAGAACCTTGGGCTGTTATCCGTTAACGGGTGCGGTATCTTCAAATGCAGAAACCTTGCCTGAAATCATTCAAGAAATGTTGTTAACCAAAGTCTCAGAAAGACAGGGCCGGTTGATTGACCATGATGAATCTGGGTCAATGGAAAAGAAAAAAATTGAAGGTTATTTCTAAAGGATTAATGACATGGCAGTTGAACAAAATACACTCATCGCATCAGATATCGAAGCTTATTTAAAACAGCATGAAAACAAAGAGCTGTTGCGTTTTATTACATGCGGTAGCGTGGACGATGGAAAAAGTACCTTAATAGGCCGTTTATTACACGACAGTAAAATGATTTTTGAAGATCAGTTGGCGGCGATTAATAAAGACTCTAAAAAACATGGTACAACAGGTGAAACGGTTGATTTAGCTCTGTTGGTTGATGGTTTGCAGTCGGAGCGTGAGCAGGGTATTACCATTGATGTGGCATATCGTTTTTTTGCAACCGATAAGCGTAAGTTTATTATTGCGGATACCCCAGGGCACGAGCAGTACACCCGTAATATGGCGACTGGTGCTTCTACCGCCGATTTGTCTATTATTTTGATTGATGCTCGTTACGGTGTACAAACCCAGACCAAACGTCACAGCTATATCTCTAATTTATTAGGCATTAATAATATTGTGATTGCGGTCAATAAAATGGATTTGGTCGATTTTAGTGAAGCGCGTTTTAATGAAATAAAAGAAGAATATACCGCGTTTGCAAAAGAGCTTGGTATTGAAAACCCAGTTTTCATGCCTGTTTCGGCTTTAACGGGTGATAATGTGGTCAACCCGAGTGAAAACATGTCTTGGTTTGATGGGCCTTCATTAATGGAGTTGTTAGATACGATTCCCTTAACTGATATGACGGATTTGGAGCACTTTAGACTCCCTGTTCAGTATGTGAATCGTCCTCATTTAGATTTTAGAGGGTTTTGTGGCTCCATTGCGGCGGGAACCATTCAAAAAGGGGATGCCATTACGGTACTGCCTTCGATGAAAACCTCAACCGTTAAGCAAGTGATTCAGCCAGCGGCAACGTTAGAAGAGATGGAAGTGCCTGAAGCATTTGCACCAATGGCGGTGACGTTAACCATGGAAGATGAGATTGATATTAGCCGTGGAGACATGATTGTTAAGTCGTGTGATATTCCTGAAATGGCGGACTCGCTTGAGGTGATGTTGGTTTGGATGGATGAGAAGGCGATGCAACCGAACACAGATTATCTGATTAAGCGTGCGACCAATGTGATTACAGGACGATTTACTCAAATTAATCATAAAGTGGATGTCAATACCTTAGAAAAACGTGAGGCGGACTCGCTTGAGTTAAATGAAATTGCTCAGTGTCAGTTAGATTTAAATCGCATGATCTCATTTGATCCATATACCAGCATTAAGGGAACGGGTAGTTTTATCGTGATTGATAAATACACCAATGCAACCTTAGCGGCGGGGATGATTTTAAGAAAGTTAGAAGGGGCATCTAAGGCAGACAATCAGCGTATGTATAGTGACTTTGAAAAAGAGTTAAATGCGTTGGTTAGAAAGCAGTTCCCTGAGTGGCAGTGTAAATCCGTTGATGAACTGTAAATAACGCTTGGTTATTGGATTAATGGTCGGGCACTTATAAACGTGGAAACTTTACTGGTATTTGCTTCGATTGTTGTCCTATTAATCTTGTTAGCCTCAGGAAAAATTCAAGCCTTCAAATTATTTGGAGGCTTGGTCTTTATCTATTATTTGGCTGGGTTGATCTCATTAGAGTCATTATTAGCAAACTTTGTAAACCCTGCGCTTGTTACACTGATTGTGTTGCTTCTGATTAGTTTTGTATTGGAAAAAACCAATTGGATTCTGTTGCTTTCTAAACTTCTTTTTGTTAAAAAACTCCGTAGTTCGTATTTTCGGATGGGTTTTTTAGTGGGGTTAAGTTCCGCTGTCTTAAATAATACTGCGGTGGTGGCAACGCTACTGTCCAGTGTGAAAAAGAATCCACACCACTCAGCCTCTAAATTATTAATTCCACTCTCTTATTTTGCCATTTTAGGCGGTACTTTAACGCTTGTTGGCACCTCTACAAACCTTATTGTAAACGGGTTTGTGGTGCAAGCAGGCCTACCCTCTTTGGGCTTGTTTGATTTTTTATATGTGGGGTTGCCTCTCTTGGTAATTGGTACCTTCGTGATCGCGTTTACCGCAAAAAGACTGTTACCCGATTTGGATATGCACTCTGAAACGGTTGCTGAGTATTTTATTGAAGCGAAGGTGCGACCAGATTCTCCAATAGTCGGTAAGACGGTACAAATGGCTGGGTTAAGAGAGTTGGGGGATATTTTTTTAGTACAAATTTATCGGGATGGCAATCTAATCTCGCCAATTGGACCACAGCAGATTATTGAGCAAAATGATCGGTTGCAATTTTCTGGCGATATTAAAGAGGCACATCGTGTTGCAAGTATTCCTGGCTTGGAATTAGCGGACGGTGACACCGTTCATGCTGAGCAGAGTTTTGTGGAAGTGGTGTTGTCTCATACGTCAGGTTTATTAGGTAAAACCATTAAAGAAGCAGGTTTTCGTAATAAATTTGATGCAGCGGTAATTGCGTTGCACCGTGGTGGTCATCAGATGAACTCTCGACTGTCGAGTGTGGTGTTGCAGGCGGGGGACACGTTGGTGTTAGCAACGGGGCCCGATTTTGATAAGCGTGAAAACTTAAAACAAAATTTTTATTTCTACTCTGAGGTGAAGTCATTTCACTACCTTTCGGCGGAGAAAAGTTTTTGGGTTGGGTTTAGCTTTTTAGCGGTGTTGGTACTGGCGGCTTTTGAAGTGGTCCCTTTATTGAAAGGGTTGTTGATATTGTTTGCAGGTTTGTGCTTATTTAAATTATTGACCTTTACCGAAATTAAGCGACGCTTCCCGTATGAATTGGTCATTATTATTGCATCGGCACTGGGAATTGCCAGTGTGATGATGGAATCGGGGGTCTCGGCACTTATTGCAGAGTGGGTGATGGGGCTTTTCTCGGCATGGGGAACCATGGGGGCATTAATTGGAGTGTTTTTATTTACGCTGGTGTTAACGGAGTTGATTACCAATAATGCTTCCGCCGCAATTGGCTTTCCGGTTGCGATGGCGGCCTCTGAGTTATTAGGTGTGAGTCCGTGGCCATTTATTATGGTGGTCGCGTATGGCGCCAGTGCCAGTTTTTTAACGCCTTATGGCTATCAGACCAACTTGATGGTCTATGCCCCTGGAGGCTATCAGTTTAAGAACTATGTACAAGCTGGCTTACCGTTAACGATCGTTTATTCCTTGATTGTATTAAGTTTAGTGCCGGTGTTTTTTCCTTTTTAAAATTTTCTCCCCCCCCCCTTATCTTTCCATGTTTGGGGTTTAATGTTTTTAGGACAGAGATATGAATGAAAATATTGTATGGCATAATCATCATGTAACCCAAGAGAAACGGGCAAAATTAAAACAGCAAAAACCGTGTATTTTATGGTTTACAGGGCTTAGTGGCAGTGGAAAGTCAACCATTGCCAATGCGGTAGAAGAGTTGCTGTATCAACAGAAAAAG
>JALSJT010000022.1 GCA_026989175.1 Thiomicrorhabdus sp.
TGCTGCGTTAACAGTGGGTTTGAAAAGCAGCGGTGGGTTGGTGACGTTATTATTGTTGCCGCTGTACGTTCCTCTTTTGATTTTAGGAACGTCTGCGGTGAGTTCTGCTATGAATGGCGTAGATGTGACAGCGCATTTTTCATTAATGGGCGCGGCACTGCTTGTCAGTCTTGTCCTTTCTCCTTTTGCCGTTGCGACCGCGCTTAAAATTACACTGGATTAGTCTTTATGCGTATAATGTTTTTTCTATATATAACGTCACTGTTTTTTTATTAACCTCAAAATTGTCAATATTAGGAACTAAGTAAATGAGTGCAACACGTCGAATTCATTGGATGAAGTATGCTTCGGCATCCAATTTTTACCCACTAGCCAATCGTTTGGTCCCTCTTTTTATGGGGTTGGCGATTGCTTTAGCCGTGATTGGCTTGTATATAGGATTTTTTGTCGCCCCCGTTGACTATCAGCAGGGGAACAGTTATCGAATCATGTTTCTTCATGTGCCAGCCGCTTGGATGTCGATGTTTATTTATCTGTTGTTAGCGATGTATGCCATTATCTCTTTGGTATGGCGTGTGAAAATGGCCGATATTATGGCATATTCATTGGCACCGACAGGCGCTATGTTTACCTTTATTGCGTTGTTGACGGGGGCTTTATGGGGGCGTCCAACGTGGGGAACCTATTGGATTTGGGATGCACGTTTAACGTCTGAACTGCTTTTGTTGTTTTTATATCTTGGTTATATGGGGCTATACAGTGCGATTCCTGATAGACAGCGTGCCAGTCGTGCTGCTTCTTTCTTGGCAATTGTTGGGGTTGTGAATGTGCCCATTATTTACTTTTCAGTGGTTTGGTGGAATACCTTGCATCAAGGGTCTTCGTTTTCCGTTTCAGAAGGCGCTAGTATGACTTCGGATATGCTTTCTGCTTTGTTATTGATGGCGTTTGCCTGTTGGGCTTATACGATTGCTGTTGTGTTACGACGAGCACAGGCGGTTATTTTAGAACGTAAAAAAGTGGCTTTATGGGCCAGTCAAATTTCAAAAAATAAGGAGGCATGAGTTGTGGGTATAGCCGAGTTTTTGCATATGGGTGGTCATGGATTCTATATTTGGGGGTCTTATGGAACGGCACTTTTTTTAGTGATCGTTGAGGTTTTTTTTGTGAGTAAGAGACGAAAAAAAGCAAAGGAAGAGTTGGAGCAAATGGAAGCAGAATTTTCGCGTGTAGATAATCAAGGGATAAATGGATGAAGGCTCGTAGTAAAAGATTGGTGTTGATAGGCGTTATTATTGTTGCGTTTGGTGCCGCAGTTATGTTGGTGTTGAATGCGTTTCAAGAAAATCTTGTGTTTTTTCATACACCCACCGAGGTGAAGGCGCGTGAAGTCGCCTATGATCGCCAGATTCGTATTGGAGGCTTGGTTGAAAAAGGAACCTTTAAGCGAGAAGAGGAGACGACAACGGTGACATTTAATGTTACAGATGGAGAGTCTTCTATTTTAGTAAGTTATACTGGGATTTTGCCAGATCTTTTTAGAGAAGGGCAGGGGATTGTTGCAGAAGGGAAGCTATTGACTAGTGGAGTGTTTGTGGCGAGCCATGTATTTGCTAAGCATGATGAAACATACATGCCTCCAGAAGCTGCTGAAGCATTAAAGCGTGCAGAAGAAAAGGCAGAAGCTACTGTACAACAAGCAACGACTAAACCAACAATCGTGGAAAAAGGAGAATAAAGAATGCTTCCTGAAATAGGACAATTTTTAATGGTATTGGCATTTTGCCTTGCCGTAATACAGAGTATTTTACCTCTCTTGGGTGCCCAACGTGGTCAGCTCTCTTGGATGAGAATGGCGCCTAATTTAGCGTGGGCACAGTTTGCAGCGTTGGCATTTGCTTACGGCTTATTAACCTATGCGTTTATTAATCATGACTTTAGTGTGGCTTATGCTGCTTCTAACTCAAGTATCAATTTACCCATTGAGTATCGTATTAGTGCGGTATGGGGCGGGCACGAGGGCTCCTTGCTGCTATGGATTCTTATTTTAGCAGGGTGGGGCGTTGCGGTTGCGAGCTTTAGCAATAATTTGCCCGTTGCAATGAGTAGTCGAGTTTTAGCGGTTATGGGAATGGTTTCCGTTGGTTTTATTGGTTTTATGGTGTTTACCTCAAATCCTTTTGATCGTTTGATGATGGTACCACTGGATGGTAACGATCTGAATCCAATGCTTCAAGATCCTGGGATGATTTTTCATCCTCCCTTGCTCTATATGGGTTATGTTGGATTTGCGGTTGCCTTTGCCTTTGCGATGGCGGCTTTAATCGGTGGGCGTTTAGATGCCTCTTGGGCAAGATGGTCGCGTCCTTGGACAACCGTTGCGTGGGTATTCTTGACATTAGGTATTGCGCTTGGAAGTTGGTGGGCGTATGCCGAACTAGGCTGGGGCGGTTGGTGGTTCTGGGATCCCGTTGAAAATGCCTCCTTTATGCCTTGGTTACTCGCAACGGCTTTGATTCACTCGCTGGCGGTGACTGAAAAGCGTGGAGCTTTCCGTAGTTGGACGGTGATGTTAGCCATTTTGACGTTCGCATTAACCATTGTTGGGGCTTTCCTAGTACGTTCGGGTGTTATTACTTCGGTACATGCTTTTGCAACGGATCCGACTCGTGGCGTCTATATTTTAGCTTTCCTAGCGGTTGTTATCGGTGCATCATTAATCCTCTATGCATGGCGAGCGCCAAAGGTTGGAATGGGAGGTGGATTTAGTTCGTGGTCTCGTGAGACGGTTCTGCTTGCAAATAATGTATTGTTAGTGGTTGCTTGTTCTGCAGTATTTATTGGAACCATGTACCCACTTATTATTGATGCACTGGGAATGGGTAAAATGTCTGTAGGACCTCCATATTTTAATTCGGTATTTGTACCATTGATGGTGCCACTATTAATTATGATGATTATTGGACCGTTAGTTTCATGGAAAAACGCAACCTTTAAAGGGAGTTTTGAACGTTTATATCCTGTGCTTGCTGTCGGGCTTTTAGCTGCGGTTGTCTGGCCTTTAGCGATGGGAGAGTGGGGTTTGATTCCTGCAGTGATGGTCTTTATTGCGACCGGGATAGTTGGTGCGTTTATTGTTGATTTATTGCCACGTATTAAGGCTCCAGACTTATCTAGCCGTATCGCAAAAATGAAAAAATTGAATACCAGTTGGCTAGGAATGCACGTTGCGCACGTTGGAATGGCGATTACCATTATTGGTATGGCAATGGCCGCAAGCTATCAAACGGAAAAAGATGTTCGGCTTGCTCCTGGTGATGTGGTTGAGCTAGCTGGTTATAGCTTTACCTTTAAAGGTGTTCAGGAAGTCAGAGGGGCAAACTACTCCTCATTGTACGGCACGATTGAAATAAGAGAAAATGGTAAGTTACTGACTGTTTTAAACCCTGAAAAACGAACTTATGATAAGCATAAGGGTATGCCAATGACACAAGCGAGTATTGATCGTTCTCTGTTTAGAGATTTGTATGTTTCTTTAGGGGATCCTGTTGGTACAACCGGTGCATGGATTATTCGAGTGTACTATAAGCCGTTTATGACCTGGTTATGGACGGGAGTGATTATCATGAGTGTTGGTGGTATTTTAGCGATTAGTGATCGTCGTTATCGTGTGAAAATTAAGCGTCGTTTAACAGGGCGTAAAGAAAAAAATCAAGCGGTTGTTGATTAGGAGAGAGATATGAATCGGCATATGATTCCACTGGTTGTTTTTGCAGCCCTGTTATTATTGTTTTGGGTGGGGCTTGGTCTTAACCCAAAAATCATTCCTTCTCCATTAATTGGTAAGGAGGCTCCAAAATTTGAGCTTCCTGAGCTTCATGATCCACAAAAAGTGGTGAATAATGAGATGCTAAAAGGGCAGGTAACATTATTTAATGTATTTGCCTCTTGGTGTGTCTCTTGTCGTGCAGAGCATCACCATTTATTAAAATTACAGCGCCAAGGATTTCACTTAGTTGGCTTGAATTACAAAGATGAAAAGCAAGATGCATTGATGTATCTCAGGCAGTTAGGCGGAGATCCTTATGCGATGATCGCTTACGATTATGATGGAGACATTGGAATTGAGTGGGGGGTTTATGGCACACCAGAAACATTCGTCGTCGATAAAAAAGGGATTGTTCGTTATAAACATACGGGACCGTTGTACCGTGAAGTAATTGAGAATGAGTTGATACCACTGATTAGAGAGTTGGAGCAAGAGTCATGAGAGCAGTTTTAGGAATATTTATCGCGATGAGTTTTTTAATAAGCGCTTCGGCTCATGCTTTAAAAGCAGGGGTTCCATTAGAGTTTGAAAGCTCGGAGCAGGAGGAGCTATATAATGATATGCTCCATGAGTTGCGTTGCACCGTGTGTCAAAACCAATCCATTGCCGGCTCAAATGCGAGTTTGGCAGATGATTTGCGTGGCAACCTGTATGAAATGGTACAAGAAGGGGCTGATGAGCAAGAGATTAAGAAATTTATGGTAGATCGTTATGGCGAATTTGTTTTATACCGTCCTAGCTTTGATGCTTCTACCTATCTGCTTTGGATTGGGCCTTTTTTACTTTTATTATTGGGAGTGATCGTTTTAAGAGCAAATGTACGTTCACGAAGTAAAATTAACCGTAGCAGTGATTTGACAACAGAAGAGTCTGAGTTGTTAGCCAAGAGCTTAAACTCACAAAAGGAGAAAAAATAGATGTTTATAACGGTAATCGCGTTAATTAGTTTGGTTGTTGTCATCTGGGTTGTATGGCCGCTTATGAGAACCCAAAAAGATATGAGTCCTGATTTGCAGTCGGTTAACTCCAAACTTTTAGAAACGCAAATAGCGGAGTTAGATGCAGATTTAGAGCAAGGAGTGATTGAACAGGGTCAGTATGATGCGGCTCGATTAGATTTGCAAAGAACCTTTCTTGAAACAGCAACAGAGAGTGATATTCAGCCAAGTTTGCATGCGAAAGCGGATCCTTTGTTAATTGGCTTAATAGCCATTATTTTACCGATCAGTGCTTATTTAATTTATAAGCAAGTGGGAACAGATCCGGATTCTATTCAGTATTTGGCAGATCAACCTGCGGGAGGAGGTCAAGCGGGTGGACCGCATGGTGGCGCTACAGGCAATGATATTAATGCCATGTTAGTTGCCGTTCGAGAGAAGGCGGAATCAGATCCTGATGACTTAGAAAGCTGGGCAATGTTGGCGCAAACACTTCATATTATGAAAGATATGAATGGTGCTAAAAAAGCCTATTTGCACTTGATAAATAAAGGGGTTGAGGATGCCGAAATTTATGCTAATTATGCCGATGTTCTTGCCTCGATAGAAGGTGGGATTTTAGTTACATCTCCAGCTTTTGATTGGGCTGAAAAAGCTTTAGCATTGGAACCCAATCATCAGCAGGCTTTGTGGATTGCAGGGACAGCCGCTTACTACAGTAAAGATTATGTATTAGCCAAGCAGTTTTGGGAGCGCTTGTTGGGCTTATTAGACCCCAGTTCAAATGCTTATAATGTCATTTCACAAAATTTAGAGCAGATGGCGAATGAAGTCGAAGCTCAATAGAGAGTTGTAAGCGTTAAGGAGTATTAAAATGAAAAGAATAATGTTTATATGTTTAGTGAGTTCAGTTTCTTTTAATGCCCTTGGTGAAACGCTTGGAGAGCGAGTTTACAATCAAGCATGTTCTACTTGTCATAATCAAGGTGTTTTTGGTGCGCCAAAATTAGGGTATGCTTTGGATTGGACGGAGCGGGTTGCAAAAGGAAAAAGTATTTTAGAGTATAATGCAATTGAAGG
>JALSJT010000023.1 GCA_026989175.1 Thiomicrorhabdus sp.
TGACGAACACGGCTTGCTCTTCGGGATGGGCGTGCTCTGTGCGGCTAAATTGCTAGATTTTGAAAGGCAAAGATGTGACTTGATGAATGAGTGAAAGAGTGAAAGAGTGAAAGAGTGAAAGAGAGGAGGATACTCTGGCGTAGAAAAATCTGGATTGAAATTTTCTCCCCTCTTTTTTAACTTGGTTATCATAATTTTAGCGCAATGCAACCATGCTCTAAAGTAAAGCCCTTCATCCAATTAATGTCCGTTAGGAGTCATCGCTCTAAAAATAACTAAAAACAGATAGAACCAAACAATTCCTGCGCTTAATAGCCAAACCACGAATCGTTTACTACCCGTCAACCCTAATAGACCGATTCTTTTATGCAAAACAACGAGAGCCCAAATGACAGCGACATAACTAAACAAACCAAACAGGTGTACCCAGCCATCTTGATAGGATGCTAAGGGTTCTATAACCGTTGTTGAGCCTATTAGCCAGTACCAAGCATTTATCGTATCAGGAGCATAATGGATAAAGAAAAAACTACCGATGTGCCCCATTGCCCCAATCAACATTAATGGCGCCATCACCTGACCCGTCGATTGAAAAAAATCTTTAAAAGGCATTTTAGCTATTTTGGCACTCAGCGAAAAACTGATCCAAACAATCACAAAAGTAGAAACGACTGCCATCATGAGAGCCATGACACCAACCCAATCCAATACTGGAATCGGTAGAGTAGATTCTAGCCAATTACCTGCTTGCACCCATGGTAACTGCTCTCTAATAGAGGAGTGTCCTAAAGAGTGATGATAACGCATGGTAATCGAGATCACGGCTAACAGCCAAACATAGACCCAAACATTCATAGGTTCTTTAGCTGAACTTGCCCGTGATAGCTGTATAGAGGGTTTGGTAAGCTTAAACTCCACTGCATTACAGGCTTGCGAACAGTCCAAACACAACGTACAGTCACCCATTGAATTTTTCTTTTCAAAAAAATACGGTCGTAAATTCCATTCACACGCTTTGGTACACTCAAAACTGCGGCAACTGTGGCAGTGGTCTTGATCTGTTTTAAGTTGTGCAAACCCTACTTTACTAAACGCACTGGTAACGCTCCCAATAGGGCAAACTGAGCTGCAATAAGCCATGTTGCGATATAGATAAAACATAACCCAAGCAACGATGGTTAATAGTAAAAAGAATAAGGCGGAAATCCAAGGGGTTTTTAAGACATCGGGAAACACATAAAGTGGAACCCAATAAGCGACTAATAATAAGCCAAAACCAATCCAGCGATTTTTTAACTTCGCTGGTAATGGTTTTTTAGGCCCGATTCTATTTAAATATTTACCAATAAAACTATGTGGACAAATGCCACAAAACACCGTTCCTAATGTCGCCATTGCCACAATCAAAAAGAAAGGCCAAAACAGAGACCAGAAAATAGCCCCCGTATAAGGATTGACCTCTTCCGTTGGATACACGAATCCAAAATAGACGGCGGTTATCAGCATGACTAATACCAATAAACGCACGGCCAACATTAATTTAGTATTACTAAAAAACGAACCAATAATTGGCCAGCCTAATAGATCCAATTTACTTCTTGTTCTCTCGACCTGTTTCACACGAACCCCTAGTATTTGTATTGGTAGCTCAACATCACACTACGAGGTGCGCCGACGTCATATACTTTTATATCGTTTGATTTTGAAACTTCTGTGGCATAACGCATGTCTGAAAGGTTTTTAACACTTAAATTCAGCCTATGTCCTTTATAAACATAACCTGCTGACACGTTAATCAATCCATTAAAGCCATCATATTTTTCACTATTTGCATCATCTACATAATATGAACTCACGCCAGCCGTCTCAATACGCGCACTATAAGCGCCCTTCTTCCAGTCGGTAAACACGCTGTATTGGTAATCAGGCGAGAACTTTAAATAGTTACCAGAATAATCAACGCCATCACTCAAATAACGATCATATTTATATTGTGATTTTGAACCATTAAAACCAATCGCCCATGAAGGATTTAGTTGATAAACCGTTGCAATCTCAAGACCATATTTATCGGTCTTACCTGCATTTTCGTAATAATCTTGCCAGCCATTATCAACCTTCACTATTTCATTAGTTAAGGGGTTGTAATAAATAGAGACGTCTGCTGACCATGATTGGCTACGTAGCTTCAAACCTGTTTCATAGTTCGTGGAGGTATACGCTTTTAAATCAACCGAAGGTGCATTGGTTCGTGTGGCTTCCATTTCGCTGCCTGTTGGCGCTTGGTTAGAAGACGCTATTAAGCCATACACATTCATCTCCTCGGTTAAGGCGTAGGTTAAGCCAATTTTTGGCGAGAACAGATTATACGTTTCCTCAAAAGAGTACAGACCATCACCCTCCTTATAAGCTGGACCAAATCCAGACCAGTTATAGGCAAGAATCTCATTCCCATCAATCGACATCGTTAGCTGATCAAAACGAACACCAACATCAATGGTCATATTCTTAATGGGCGAAAATGTATCTTGAATGTAAGCACCCAGAATCGTATTCTGGCTATCTTCTGTCTGAGCCAATTCACCTCTAGTATCCGTCAACACAACGCCATCAGCATCCATATCTTGGTAGGTGTATTTTTTACCATTCGTACGAATATCCGTACGTGCGGTTAAACCAAATAAAAATTCTGCTGGACGATCAAACAGCGTATGGCTACGATTCCATGCCAAATCCGTTCCAAAGACCTTATTGTCTTGAGTATCGTTAATCATGCCTGTTACTGGGTGGTAGTGCCCCCAGTGATTAAAGTAGACTTGTGGCTTAAACGTATATTCACCCATTTGGGTTTCATAACGACTGTTCACAAACAACATATTTGAGTAGCGCCCGCTTTGTCGCCAATCACCACGAGTATTGGTCGTTTCACCTGTTTTTTTATAGGCCGAAAACTCAGCTTCGCTTAATGATTGAGGCAGTTGTAAGTTTGCTTCGGTGTAAGAAATTTCAGATTCTAAAATTGAGTCGTCATCAAACATATGTCCATGTTTTACACCAAACTGAGTCGTATCAAATTTATTCCACTCACGCCAATCATTGTCTGATTTCCGGTGAGAAAAGTTTACAGAAAGACTGTCACTTTCACTGATGGTAATCGCCTTTTTAGCGTTTAAACTAACGCTACCAAAAGAGCCTGCTGCGACTTTAATACGATCTTGCTGCTCATCAAATACCGATTTGGACTTGATAAAAACCACTCCACCGCTGGCATTACTGGCAAAAATAGAACCAGGCCCTTTATAGATTTCTACCGTTTCCATATCATCAATATCAATCAAATCAAAGCGAGTAAAGCTGTCTGGATCGGTCATAGGTACGCCATCTCGCATCACCATAATTTCACGAACACCATAAGGGGCTTTTAAACCTGCACCACGAATAATCAAACGAGAGTCATAACCGTTATTTTGTGAAATCGCTTGCACACCAGGAACACTATCAATAACGTCATTAATATTCATCGCATTTTCGCGTTCTATTTGTGCTTCATCAATAACCGCAACACTTTGTGGAACAAACTTACTGGCTCGCTCTATTTTGGTTGCTGTAATACTAATACGGTCTAAAACAGTAGTAGAGGCCAGATTATCCGCTAAAACAGAGGTGGTTTGAGCGGATATAAAGGTGGTTAGAATTGCCAAAGAGAGCTTATTGAGTCGCATCTTGTATTATCCTTATATCTTGAATTATCCTTATTAAATTCAAGGGTAATTATAAAAAGAAAAGAAAATGCTAGATTTAAAAAACGGTTACTAAATACTTAATAGATAAGCAAACCACAATATAATTAATTTACCAATTGATATAAGTAAAATAAATAAGCGTTGTTTTTACTCAGCTTTTATTAAAATTACAGCTCTTTTCCTCTCTTAATTTGTGAAAAAATCTAATTATAATGAGAGGTATTAAGGGACAAAATCGCCCTATAGAGAGGTTTACACGAAAGGATGGCAGTCAATAGCATTAAGCAAGAATGACTGGCTGGTAAAAATCTTACGATTTCATTAAACCTCACAAGCCTTACAACTTACACAACCAAAAAATAAGAACAATTCACTTCCGTTTCTTAGCTCGAGGATGCGCTTGATCATACACCTGCGCTAAATGCTGTAAATCAAGCTTGGTATAAATCTGCGTGGTCGATAAACTGGCGTGGCCTAGAATCTCTTGCACCGCGCGTAAATCACCGCTGGACTCTAATACATGGGTGGCGCAGGCGTGGCGTAATCGGTGGGGGGACATTTTTGTCGGTAGCCCTGCTTGCAGGGTGCGTTTGTCTAAACTTTTTTGAATGGATCGGACACTGAATCGCCCGCCTTTTTGATTGACGAACACGGCTTGCTCTTCGGGATGGGCGTGCTCTGTGCGGATGGTTAACCAGTTTTTAATGGCGAACAGGGCTTTGGAACCCACGGGGGCGAGTCGTTGTTTTTGCCCTTTTCCCCATACTCGAACCCAGCCCGTGTCTAGTTCGTCCAACCCCGGAGAAATATCCAAATCGGCGCACTCTGAGACTCGTAACCCTGCGGAGTACAGCAGCTCAAAGATGGCTTGATCTCGAACGTCTTGCCACGATTCGAGCGGTTGTTCGAGCAGTCGTTGTGTCCAATCTACGTCTAAACTTTTGGGCAAGGGTTGTGGTTGTTTTGGGGCTTTTAAGCCTTTTGCAGGGTTTTTTAAAACAATGGATTCGTACAGTAAGTAGTCATAAAAGGAGCGCAGTGCGGAGAGTTGTCTGGCTAAGGTGCGGGCGCTAATGCCCTGCTGAACTCGAAAGGCTAAAAAAGCGCGAATGGCTTCAGAATCAATGATTTTCCAATCATCAAACGTGGCGATCATCTGCTGTCGCTCTTCGCGCACTTCTATCGAGCCTTCATTACGTGCCGAACCCGTTAAATAAAAGGCTAAAAAATCTTCGATGTCCCGCTGATAGTTCAACACGGTATGCGCGGATTTTTGTTGTACTTGTAACTGCCTTAAAAAGTCACTTAACACGGCGGTTCTAATCGCTCTGCTTAAACAGGTGGTTGAGTTTGGCGGAAATCAGCTCTGACATCATGGTTAAAAAATAGGTGCCTAAGTTTGGATTAAAGCGTTCGGTTTGTGCGCCTAATGCCAACACGCCCCAAACGCTCTTCTCGCCTAATGGCAATAAACAGACCGATTTCATGGATTCTTGGGTATGAAACAATCCTTTTTGCCACTCGTTTTCAACCAAACCACAAGCGGGTTTATTGACCTCTAAACTGGTTTTAAGGGTCTCTGACCACGTTTGACTTACGCCCAACTGGCTCAACCCTTGCAAACACTGTTTGGGAATATCCCATGAGACCATTGCGATGTGTTCGACTTCAAATAAAGAGGTCATCTGCTCGTAAATGCAATCCAGCGCGGCTTGTTCGGTTTGGGTCGCCATCAAGGCTTTGGTAAACGCTTGCACTTTCAAAAAGAGCTGACCATTTTCACCTGCAATATTTAATAAGGTGTCCACTTCTACTTTTAAGGCATCGCGCTGCTCTCTTAGTTGAAAGACTTGTCGCTCCAGTAGAGAGACCGCTTTACCTGTTTTAGGGTGTGGAATGCTCAGTTCATCCAGTAAATTAGGACAGGCATGAAAGAACTTTCGGTTTTGATCCAGATAGTTCACGACCTCTTCGGGGTGCAATGTGCTCTTTGTTGTCATACGTTTATCTCACCTTCAAATACGGTTACTGCTGGACCACTCATCCAAACAGGATCATGCCATTCGCCCGACCAACGAATCAATAAGTCGCCACCGGGCAATGAAACGGTGACCGACTCATCGATCAACCCCCACTGTCTTAACACCACCATCGCCGCACAAGCGCCGGTACCACAGGCTAAGGTTTCAGCGGCTCCACGTTCATAAACGCGCAAGGCGATATGAGTACGGTCTATTGTTTGGGCAAAGCCGACATTGACTCGTTCAGGAAACTGCTCGTGGGATTCTATCGCTTTACCCAACCGCTCGACCTCAGCGGTTTGAATGTCCTCGACCAATAATACCGCATGTGGATTGCCCATGGAGACGGCGCCCAACTCAATCGGTTTATCGAATACGCTGAGCGAGTAACGTTCTTGTTGTGCTGTTTGATGAAAAGGGAGGCTCTGAGGCGTAAAATTTGGTGCGCCCATATTTACCCGAACCCAGCCGTTCGCTTCTAAGTGCAACACAATAATACCCGACGCGGTTTCGACCGTAATATCGGTTTTATCGGTTAAGCCTTTCTCTGAGACAAAACGCGCAAAACAACGCGCACCATTGCCACACTGCTGTACCTCGGAACCATCGGCATTAAAAATTCGATAGCGAAAATCCACACCCGATTGAGTCGCATTTTCAACCACCAGCAGTTGATCAAACCCAATGCCAAAATGACGATCTGACCACTGTTGAATAAGGGGGGGGGAAAATTCTATGGTTTGATGAATCGCATCCACCACCATAAAGTCATTGCCTAATCCCTGCATTTTTGTGAAGTTAATTACCATGATTATTTCTGTCTTAGAGTCAAAGATTGAACTATTTTAACCGAAATTTTCTCCCCCCCTAAAAAAACAGAACAAACAGAATCCTTCCTTATCCAAATGACTCTTGCCAAATCCCTCTTTTTTTAATTTATAATGACTCCTTTCGTAAAGCTACTTGAGGTCATTAAACCTCTTTTAAATGCGATTTAAAAAATTCTCCCCCCCCAAGGAGGCTGTCCGAGAACTAAAAACCGACTGCAAACCCCATAAACATCATAAACTGGGTTTATCAAAATCGCTAAATAGCCGTGCTATTCGCCTCTTTTGATAAACCCAGCTTATAACGTTTCTGTGATTTTCGTTACGATTCTAGTTCTCGGACAGCCTCCGAGTCACGAAGGAAACCTGCAACAAATGATGACCCCTAAAGAGATTGTACACAGCTTAGATTTACATATTGTTGGGCAAGCCGATGCAAAACGTGCCGTTGCCATTGCCTTACGTAATCGCTGGCGTCGTAACCAATTGTCTGATGAGTTACGTCATGAAGTAACGCCCAAAAACATTTTAATGATTGGGCCAACGGGGGTTGGAAAAACTGAAATTGCACGCCGTTTAGCCAAGCTTGCAAATGCGCCTTTTTTAAAAATTGAAGCCACTAAATTTACCGAAGTGGGTTATGTAGGACGTGATGTTGATTCCATTATTCGTGATTTAATGGAAAACGCGATGAAAATTACGCGCGAGCAAGCGATGAAAGGCATGCAACGCAAGGCGGAAGATGCGGCAGAAGAGCGTATTTTAGATATTTTACTCCCCCCTGCCCGTGGTCGCGAAGAGGAGAGTTACGACAATATGGCGGATACCCGTCAAAAGTTTCGTAAAAAACTGCGTGAAGGCAAGCTGGACGATAAAGAGATTGAACTAGACCTCAATGCCGCCCCCAAGCACGTTGAAATTATGGCGGCTCCGGGTATGGAAGAGATGACCCAACAACTGCAGGGAATGTTTGAAGGCCTTGGGCAAAACAAAAAAGAGAAGCGTAAACTCACCATTAAAAAAGCGTTAAAAGCGCTGACCGAAGAGGAAGCGCAAAAACTGATCAATCAAGACGACATTAAAGCGCAAGCGATTGAGAGCGTTGAGCAAAACGGCATTGTCTTTATTGATGAGATTGATAAGGTTGCCAAACGCCAAGATGCGGGCGGTGGCGATGTTTCCCGTGAAGGGGTACAACGCGATCTACTGCCGTTAATTGAAGGCAGTACCGTCAGCACCAAATACGGCATGATTAAAACCGACCACATTCTATTTATTGCGTCGGGGGCATTTCATCTTTCCAAGCCATCTGATCTTATTCCGGAACTGCAAGGTCGTCTGCCGATTCGTGTGGAGTTACAATCGTTACGGGTTGAAGATTTTGTGCGCATCTTAACCGAACCCACCGCCTCACTAACCCAACAAGCGATTGCGTTGATGAAAACCGAAGGGGTGGATTTGATCTTTACTGAGGAAGGCATTCAACGTTTAGCGGAAATTGCGTTTCAAGTGAACGAAGGCACTGAAAATATTGGCGCTCGTCGTTTGCATACCGTACTGGAACGCTTACTGGAAGAGGTCTCTTTTGATGCGCCCAATCTTTCCGGCTCACGCTTTGAAGTCACCAAAGAATTTGTCGAAGAACGTTTAGGCGAACTCGCAGTCGATCAAGATTTATCACAATTTATTTTGTAAGCGAGTCAAAACCGTGCCGATTCCAACTCATATCAAGCTCCATAAACGGTCAAAAAAACTTGAAATACACTTCCCTTGTGAGAGTAGCAAGGGGGGGGAAGAAATTTTTGAACTCTCTTGTGAGTTTTTACGCGTCTACTCACAATCAGCCGAAGTGACAGGACATGCGCCAGGGCAAGAGGTCTTGCAACTGGACAAACAAAACGTCAACATTGCCGAGATTACCCCCGTGGGTAATTACGCCATTAAACTACACTTTGACGATGGGCACGATACAGGCATTTACACCTGGGATCGGCTTTACGATTTAGGCAAACATCAAGCCGATTACTGGACAGACTACCTAAGACGCTTAATGCGAGCAAAGCACTCGCACCCCGACTTAGAGAAACTAAAAGCCAAGCATCAGTCGCCCCCATCGCCCGTAGACATCACAAATACATAACGCAAAGTTAAGGTTAAAGATTATGAGCCAAAATAAACCCACCATCGATTTTGGATTTTCAGACGTTCCAATTGAAGAGAAAGTCAAAAAAGTCAAAGGCGTATTTGACTCCGTTGCCAGTAACTACGACATAATGAACGATGTAATGTCGCTGGGTGTGCACCGTATTTGGAAGCGTCACACCATTGAACTCAGCGGTATTCGCCCTGGTCACGTAGTTTTGGATTTAGCGGGCGGCACGGGCGATTTAACCAAAGCCTTTGCCAAACGCGTGGGCAAAACAGGCAGAGTGGTGTTAGCCGATATTAATGAAAGTATGGTGCGTGTCGGGCGAGATCGTCTCATCAATGAAGGCATTGTTGGTAACGTCGATTACACCATCGCCAACGCCGAAGCCCTCGCCTTTCCCGACAATACCTTTGATCTTGCCACCATCGCGTTTGGCTTACGCAACGTCACCAATAAAGACAAAGCACTCGAAGAGCTGTACCGTGTATTAAAACCGGGCGGGCAACTGATGATTTTAGAGTTTTCCAAAGTCACCCAACCGCTGTTTGCCAAGTTTTACGACTTCTACTCCTTTAATATCCTGCCCAAAATGGGCAAACTCATTGCCAACGATGAAGCCAGTTACCAGTATTTAGCCGAATCCATCCGAATGCATCCCGATCAAGATACCCTAAAACAGATGATGCTCACCGCTGGGTTTGATAAAGCGGAGTACCTAAATATGAGTGAAGGTATTGTGGCGCTGCATCGTGGCTGGAAGTTTTAATAAAAACAAAGTGAAAGGTGTACGTCATGCAAGCACAACCTAATCTCGCGTTAATCTCGTTATCAAAAACCATTGAGTCGGTCTTAAATACCGCCATTCGTTTAGACGATATGCAGGGCGAAGCGTTTAAGGCATTAGACGATAACGTTATTGAACTTACTCTGACCCCAATTGAGTCACCGTTGTATTTTTTAATCACCCATACAACGGTCAGCGTGCAAACCACTCTGCAAGGCGAAGCGGATGCTGCGATTCAAACCACGCTGATTGACTTTGCCAGCTTGCCAATACAGCGCCAACTGCCACACGCCAAACTCTCTGGTGACACCGACCTTGCACAGCGTTTTATTGATGCGCTGTGCTCTCTTGATATTGATTGGGAAGAGCAACTCTCTCACTACACGGGCGACTTAATCGCCTTTAAAGTGGGACACGGCATTCGAACATTACTGGGCGCTCAAACTAACGCAAAACAGACCGCCTCGCAAACCATTCGCGAGTACCTACAGTTTGAACTTGAAGCCGTTCCGGTCAAACATCAGGTTGCTCATTTTTGTGAGGAGGTTCAAACCATTACAGATGAGGTTGATGCACTTGAAAAACGCATTCAACAATTACAACAAACCCAAACATCCACTTAACCGCAAAAAGAACCTTTAATAAATGAAACGCCTAAAACAATTTTTTCGCATTATCAAAATCAACCGTGTCCTCACTTATTATCAGATAGATAAAATGGTACTCACCGACACCAAATACGCTTGGCTCATCTGGTTCAATATGATTGCGCCATGGAACTGGCGCGGTAAATCTGAAGGAACGCGAGGCGAGCGAATTCGGCTCGCACTGGAAGAACTGGGGCCTATTTTTATTAAGCTCGGTCAAGCACTCTCTACTCGTAAAGACCTATTACCAGAAGATATTTCAGTTGAATTAATCAAATTACAAGACGACTGTCCGCCGTTTAATGCCGACCACTCCAAACAGCTCGTAGAAGAAGGGTTAGGCAAAACGGTTGAAGAGGCCTTTGCTCAGTTTGATACCGAACCGATGGCCTCCGCTTCCATTGCGCAAGTACACGCAGCAACGCTACACACGGGTACCGATGTTATTGTAAAAGTGGTGCGTCCTGATATTTTGCCAGTGATTGAACAAGATGTTGCCATTATGTATGGCTTAGCACGTCTACTTGAAGCGGCGGTTAAAATCGCCAAACGTTTACACCCTGTAGACGTTGTCGCAGAGTTTGAAAAAACCATTTTAGATGAACTCGATATGGTTCGAGAAGCCGCCAATGCCACCCAACTCAGACGAAATTTTCAAGACTCTGACCTACTGTATGTGCCTGAAATTTACTGGTCACATACCTCTGAACGGGTCATGACCATGGAACGTATTTACGGTATTCGCATCAGCGAAACGGAAAAGTTAGTGGAAGCGGGTATCTCGCTTACCGATCTATCCGCCAAGGGCGTAGTTATCTTCTTTACGCAGGTATTTAAGCACAACTTCTTTCATGCCGACATGCACCCAGGAAATATTTTTATTCTGCCCGATGGTAGATACGCTGCCATTGATTTTGGCATTATGGGTACACTCGATCCCGAAGACCAACGCTATTTAGCTGAAAACTTTTTAGCCTTCTTTAACCGCGATTACTTACGCGTCTCAGAACTGCACATTGAATCGGAATGGGTTCCGAGAGATACCCGCGTGAATGAACTAGAGTCTGCCATTCGTTCGGTGTGTGAGCCTATCTGGGATCGCCCACTCAAAGAGATCTCATTTGGCTTAGTCTTAATGCGCCTGTTTCAAACGGCGCGCCGTTTTGGTATGGAAGTACAACCTCAATTGGTGCTGCTGCAAAAAACCTTGCTGAATATTGAAGGGCTAGGACGACAAATGGACGATGAACTTGATCTTTGGGATACCGCGAAACCATTTTTAGAAGAGTGGATGCACGACCGTGTTGGCCCGCAAGGCTTAGTGAAAAATATTAAATCAAACCTGCCCTTCTGGATAGAACAAGCACCGCAAATGCCAGGGCTACTTCATGCCAGCTTAAATAAACTCGCACATGCTGATTTTAATAGCCAAGCCGAAATGATGGTACGCTTAGAGAAGCAGATCGCTGAACAAACCCGCGCACAACGCCATCGCACCATTGGGTTGGTGATCATTGCGCTTGCACTGTTACCAGGGTTAATCAATCAAGAGTGGGTTAATGGAAGTACACTACAACTTGTACTGATTGTGATTGGTGGCTGGTTAATTATTCGAAAATAAGCAATAAGTGCATCATGCTAAAGCCGCTTAGAAATACTATTTAAACCTTTGGAATGCACCTATTATTTGTTATTAGCGGATTCCATTGAAAGCACCATATTGTCACAATGAATGAGTGACTCTTCAACGATATAGCCTAGAATCGGCTCAATTTGATCGCTTGACTTACCAAGTAGCTTAATGGTTTCTGAGGCTGCGTAATTCACTAACCCTCTCGCAACCTCTTGCCCATTGCCATCATAACAGACGACCATTTCACCCCGGGAAAAATCACCACGCTGTGAGACAACCCCCACAGGTAATAAACTACGACCAGAGCGCTTAAGCACCTCGACGGCACCATCATCTAAAACAAACGTACCCTTGGCTTGTAAGTGCCCCGCTAACCACTGCTGTCGCGCGGTCAGAGGCTCTAAGTCAGGAATTAACAAGGTACCAGCCACCTCTCCATTAAGAAGTTTTAGTAGAATATTCTCTTCATTGCCCGAAGCAATCAGTGTGGCCGTTCCCGAGCGAGCCGCACGTTTCGCCGCCATCACTTTGGTATACATGCCTCCCTTACCTAAATGTCCGCCCTCAGCACTGGCCATATTTTCAATCTCTCGACAGCTCACCAATACCTCATCAATCAATGTAGCATCTGGATTTTCACGCGGATTATCTGTATAGAGCCCATTCTGATCGGTCAAAATCACTAGCACCTCTGCGGAGATTAAATTGGCGGTTAAGGCGGCTAAGGTATCATTGTCTCCAAAGCAAATTTCATCGGTTACTACGGTATCATTTTCATTAATAATGGGAACAACATCATGCTTTAGAAGGGTTTGAATGGTGCTTTTAACATTGAGGTAACGCTTACGATTTGAGAGATCGTCATGCGTAATTAAGATTTGTGCGGTGTGTAGATCAAAGACTGAAAACTGCGATTCATAGGCTTGAATCAAGCCCATTTGCCCCACGGCAGCCGCGGCTTGTAATTCATTTAATGCCGTTGGGCGTACAGCCCATCCCAAGCGGGTCATTCCTTCGGCAATGGAACCTGAGGAGACTAACACCACCTCGATGCCCCGAGCCTTAAGCATCGCCATTTGAGAGACCCAGCGACCTAATGCTTCAACATTTAAACCTTTGCCATCATCCGTCAATAAGGCGCTGCCAATTTTAATGACCCAACGCTTAGTCTGCTTTAGCTCCGAACGGTTCACTTAATCACCATAAATTAGAATTCAAAATCTTCATCGACTGAGGCGCGTACTGGAGCATCTTCTTCTACCATCTCAATGCGATTTTTCTCGAGTGCATAAGCGATGTCATTGACCAACTTTTTAGTGCCCTCTCTTAAGACGGCAGAGATTTGATAAACCGGTCCTTGCCACTCAATTTCAGATACGATACGAGCACACAATGCTTCCACCTCATCGGGTAAGAGGAGGTCTGTTTTATTTAAAACGAGCCAGCGCTCTTTACCTGCAATTTCATCACTGTACTTTTCTAACTCTTTGGCAATAATTCGAATATCATCAACCGGATCCGTCTCTTCCAGTGGCGCGATATCCACCACATGCAATAACAGCCCGGTACGAGAAAGGTGCTTTAAAAACTGCTGCCCTAGCCCAGCTCCTTCAGATGCGCCCTCAATTAACCCCGGAATATCGGCCATCACAAAACTGGTTTCAGGTGACACACTGACCACCCCCAGATTAGGATACAAAGTGGTAAAAGGGTAATTGGCAACCTTAGGGCGTGCCGCAGAAACCGCTGTAATTAAACTCGATTTACCCGCATTTGGTAGGCCAAGCAAACCAACATCCGCCAAAACAATTAACTCTAAACGCAGATTGCGCTCTTCACCATCCTCACCCGTTGTACACTGTCTTGGGCTTCGATTACGACTACTTTTAAAGTGAATATTACCCAAACCATGACGTCCGCCTTCGGCGACTTTTAAGCGCTGACCATGAACGGTTAAATCACCAAGGACTTCTAAAGAGTCCACATCGGTTACTTTGGTCCCGACGGGAACCATAATGATTAAATCTTCACCCGCGGCGCCCGTTTTTTGTTGGCCCATCCCTGCTTGACCGTTCTGAGCACGGTAATTTTTGGTAAAACGAAAATCTACTAGGGTATTTAAGTTACGGTTTGCTTCAAGATAAATGCTTCCTCCATCCCCCCCGTCACCGCCATTGGGGCCACCAAATGGAATATATTTTTCACGACGAAAGCTGGCAACACCATTTCCTCCGCGACCGGCTTCTACATGAATGGAAGATTCATCAACAAACTGCATGCTGTACCCTTTTTTATCGTTCAATTCGCCCCTTTTATTTCTAAAAAAGGGGGGGCTTATTCTGAGACATTTTCACGAAAAGACGCGAGAGAAAAAAGAGATGAAATTTTGCTGATTAAGGCAAAAACTTCAGGGAATCGCTAGGAATTCGCAAGAGCTTCAACAAAAATCAGGCGTATTTCAACCTTTTTTATACCCCAGGGCACCCTCTCTTGAGCACTCTCAATTCACCTTGTCCGTGCATTCTTTCGTGCAAAAGCCTCATTTTATATAAACAAAAACGCCCCGTCAAAGCGGGGCGTTTTTGTTAAACGAAGAACTGAAATTTATTCAGAAACAATCGTTACGTAAGTACGTAATGGCTTACCTTTTGATACAAATGCAACGGCACCATCTGCTTTTGCAAATAAGGTATCGTCTTTACCACGTCCAACGTTAACACCTGGGTGAAACTTTGTTCCACGCTGGCGAACAATAATGCTACCTGCTGAAACAACTTCTCCACCAAATGCTTTAACGCCTAAACGCTTAGCATTGGAGTCGCGACCATTCTTAGTACTACCTGCTGCTTTTTTATGAGCCATGGGTTCGTCCTTTTGTTAACAGCATTATTCCCTACTCAGAAATAATGGCTGTTTTAAATTCAATTATTAAGTACGGTTTCAGCTGCGATTAAGCTGAAATTGTACCTATTTTAATTTCAGTATAATTTTGGCGGTGGCCTTGCTTAGTCTTCGATCTGTTCTTACGACGACGGAACTTGATGATAGTAACTTTTTTACCACGACCGTTTGATTCAACTGTCGCAGAAACTTTAGCACCTTCAACAATCGGTGTACCAACTTTAATGTCAGCGCCTTCACCTACCATCAACACTTCGTCAAACTCTACTGCATCACCTGCTTCAACATTCAAAGACTCAACGCGTAATACTTGACCTTCTCGAACTCGATACTGCTTACCACCGGTTTTAATTACCGCATACATGGAACTTCTCCCGGATTCTAAATTCTGTTTATTACAGCCGCTAATTGCGACAAAGGCGGAATTATATAGACTTTTCATAAGGAGGTCAAAACAAAGTTTATTTTTATTTACCCTTTAGGAGCATAATTCAAATATTCGCGGTCCAAACCAAGTGACAGGAACGATTTAATATTACTCAAACCAATGAAAGTACTAGCACCATTAAGCTATTCATACTAAAATTGCTTTTTTCATAACTTTATCTTGGCCAAGAGTGCCTAATCCACAATGACTTTATCTGATATTCAATCCCTTATTCAAGATGACATCCAAGCCGTTGATCAACTTATTTTAAAACGTCTATCGTCCGATGTCGTGCTCATCAATCAAATAGGGCACTATATTATAAACAGTGGCGGAAAACGCTTAAGACCGCTACTGGTACTGTTATCTGCCCGTGCATGTGGCTATCAAGGCTCAGAGCACTGTTTAATGGCGGCTGTGATTGAGTTTATTCATACTTCCACACTGCTACATGATGACGTGGTTGATGAGTCAGATACTCGCCGTGGTAATAAAACCGCAAATGAAGTTTGGGGCAATGCAGCCAGTGTACTGGTTGGCGATTTTCTCTACTCAAGGTCTTTTGAGATGATGGTTGAACCAGGCAACATTCGTATTATGCAAGTCATGTCTGAAGCGACCAACGTTATTGCAGAGGGTGAGGTATTACAACTACTCAACTGCCATGATGCGGACACGACTAAGGCGCGTTATATGGAGGTTATTCACCGTAAAACAGCAAAACTTTTTGAAGCCGCCACTCAAATGGGACCTATTCTTGCAAATAAGCCTGAGCTTGAAGAGGCCTTTATCGCTTATGGTCGTCACCTAGGCGCAGCATTTCAGCTGATTGATGATGTTTTAGACTATACGGCAGATGAGAGTGAATTAGGTAAAAACGTAGGAGATGATCTCGCAGAAGGCAAGCCAACGCTTCCATTAATATATACGTTGGAAAGTGGCTCGAAAGAAGAAAAAGAGATCATTCGTCGTGCAATCGAATCGGAAGGGGTGACACTCCTAAATGAAGTGACTCAGATCATTAAACAATCCGGCGCAATTGAGTACACCCAAAACGTTGCACAAGAAGAAGCGGCGTTAGCAAAAATGGCTTTAACACCACTTGAGGATAGCCCTCTAAAAACCGCTCTATGTGCTTTAGCTGACTTAGCGGTAAACCGCACACATTAAATGATTTTAACTTTTATAATTAAGCCTTCGTACTTTTCTACGCCTCATGTGCGCTTCATACTCCCGCTGAACACGCTCCTGCTCTTGCTGCACTAGTGCTGCATTCATTTTCGCTTCGGCTTCCTTCTGTAACTCTTGATGATAACGCCGATACAGCTCCAAGTTAGCTAACTTGGTTTTACTCCAATCCACACGACGCATAATCCAACGAATTAAAAACCGAATCACATGACATTGATCTAAGCTACTGTACAGTCGCTCTGGCCGTGGACGAACACCATGCATTCGCTCAACAATAATTAACTGTAACTCTCGGTCTGCTCTAATGCGAATAAAACCCGATTGTTCATCATCAAAGCTTGTGCTGTAAAAAATCCGAATCACTTGGCTCATACTAAAAACAGCTTTTGCTAAGATCGTTGATTCTTTCTTACCATTTTGCCCCACAGTATAAATAAATATATTTTGCGACATAATCTGTTTAAAGAACAGATCAATTTCCTCAAATGCAACTTCTTGTGATGCTAAAGACTTCGATGCCAGCTCTTGCTGAATTTCGAGTGAACGCTTTTCAAGTAGCTTGATAAAGTATCGAGCCGAGGGTGAAATGGGTTTTGGATTATGCATGGATAAATACCTCTATAGATAGGTATCGGCCAATACCCTTAAAATTTAACTACATTTATACGACTTTTTTAAAAACTGTTCAAACTCCTCCGCAGGTAAAGGTCGACTTAAGAGGTAGCCCTGAACATACTGACACCCCTGTAATCGTAAAAACTCAAGCTGTGCCTCGGTTTCTACCCCTTCTGCAACCACCTCTAACCCTAACTTTTCAGCCAATAAAATAACCACTTCAACAATGGCGGCATCGTCTGAATCGGTTGTTAAATCCATCACAAAAGAACGATCTATTTTTAAAGTACTCATTGGAAACTGCTTTAAATACCCCAGCGAAGAGTAACCGGTACCAAAATCATCAATGGCGAGTTTTAAATGATTTTCTCTAAAGTCTTTCATTGTTTGCAAAGCGCCTTCCACATCCTCCATCACGCAACTTTCGGTAATTTCTAATTCAATATTTTTAGGGTCTAGTCGATAATCATGTAGTGTTTTTTGAATAGTTTCTAATAAATTATCGGCCTTAAACTGCTTCGCTGACAAGTTAACCGCTACCACCAAGGAGTCGTCATAACGCTTCACCCAATCTGCTGTTTCACGACAAGCTGTTTGTAAAATCCACTCACCTAGAGGAATAATTAAGCCACTCTCCTCTGCTAGCGGAATAAATCGATCGGGTGGAATAAGCCCTTTTTCAGGATGAATCCAGCGTACCAGTGCTTCCATCCCAGTAATCTTATTGGTAGCCAATGAGATTTTCGGTTGAAAAAAGAGGGTAAATTCCTCATTTTCAATCGCATGACGCATTTCATCTTCCATCTCTAACTGGTCGAACACGGCATCTTGCAGTTCTTGGCTAAAATATTGGTAATTATTTCTCCCCTGCTCCTTTGCTTTATAAAGCGCCAGTTCAGCCCGTTTGACTAAACCATTAACATCCGCACCATCACACGGGAAAATAGAGATACCGATACTAGCACCGATATTAATATTATGCTCCTCAAGGCTAAAGGGCGCTAACAAGGCATCAATCACATTTTGCGCAACAACCGAAGCATCTTCCGCACTTTTTAATTCCGGCAGCAATATCGCAAATTCGTCTCCCCCTAACCGAGCGACGGTATCAGACTCTCGCCCCAAGGTTAAAAAACGCTTTGCAATCAACTCTAATAACTCATCCCCTATATTATGCCCTAAGGAGTCATTAATAACTTTAAAACGATCTAAATCAATCATCAGCACGGCCAATTGATGTTTCTCACGCTTTGCGATTGAGATGCCAACTGAGAGGCGATCATAAAATAACACTCTATTAGGAAGATGCGTTAAAGGATCATAAAAAGAGAGCTCTTCAAGCTTTTCCTCTGCTTCTTTTTTCTCAGAAAGATCATTAAAAATACCAACATACCCTGTTGGAATGCCATCATCATCGGTCATGGCATTAATCATTAACCATTTGGGGTAGATTTCACCGTTCTTTCGTCGGTCCCAGACCTCTCCACTCCAAGCACCCTGTTCTTTAATTTGCATCCACATAGCTTGATAAAATTGCCGGTCATGTCGACCTGATTTCAATACATTTGGATTTTTCCCAATTAATTCGGAGCGTCGATACCCTGTAATATTTTGATACGCATCATTAACATCAACAATCAATCCTTGAGCATCGGTAAACACGACAGCTTCCGCTGCATTTTCAATCACCTTTTGTGCTAGGCCATATTTTTTTTCTAACCATTTTGTGTGCGTAATATCTGTCAAAATGCAGCCAATACCAAACTCCTCCTGCTGTTCCGTTAACCAAGGGAATTTAATCAGCATAAAAACTCGCTGAACTCCTTTGATCGAAAGTACAATCTCTTTTTCAAAAAAACGTGCCTCTGCAGTAACTTTCGCATCCAATTTAGAGAGCTCTTTACCAAGCTCCAGCGGAAAGAGCTCAGCCTCAAACTTACCAATCACTTCTGATTCACTTAAACCAAATAAGTGCGCAAACAATTGATTTACTCGGATAATCTTACCAGACATGTTTTTAAACGCGATACATAATGGAGTATGATTCAACACCGAATCCAGCAGAGCAGAGTCTACATTAAACACGCTGCTATTATCCAATAAACTCATACTGACCCCGCCCCTAAAATGATTAAAACACCCATGTTATGATACCTATTATTTTACACAATATTAAGATTTAATGATGCAATCCAATCAAATTCCCTTACTCAGTTTATGCTTATTGTTTTTTACCCTGTCTGGGTGCTCATCCTATGGGGTAGTGCATAACCAAAAGCAAGAAAAAAAGGGGCTTAACCATACAAAAGAGACTGAGTACTCTATTACCACAAAATTAAAGTCCCGTCCCCGTGGTAATATTACACTTGCCTTAGCTTTTTCAGGAGGGGGTACCCGAGCGGCTGCCTTTGCCTATGGAGTATTGCAAGAGTTAGAACAAACTTCCATTCCGCATCAAAACAAACACGCTCGCTTAATTGATGAAATCGATCTTATCAGTGCGGTATCAGGTGGGAGCTTTATTGCTGCCTACTATGGTCTGCATGGTAAAAAAACCTTTACAAAATTTAAAAAAGCGATGTTACAACAAAATATTGAAGATACCATTATTTCTGGCATTCTCAGCCCATTCAGTTGGTTTTTGACGACTGGAAGAACTGAAATTGCAGTTCAAATATACAATAATATTCTGTTTAAAAATGCGACTTTCAAAGACCTTAACCATCCCGATCGACCACTCATTTTAATTAATGCCTCTGACCTAGGTAATGGCGTACGCTTTTCATTTGTTCAGGAATATTTCAACCTCATTTGCTCGGATATTAATAACTATCCAATTGCACGAGCCGTTGCGGCCTCAGCAGCGGTTCCCGTCGTCTTTAACCCAGTTATTATTCAAAACTTTCAGCCTTGTAATAACCAAGCACAGCAAAAACTACAACAAGCCACCCAATATGCTCAAAAAAACAGCGAGCTCAAGCAAGTAGCCGACGGGCTCAACGACTACCTCAACACAACGTATCCTTACCTACACTTAGTTGACGGAGGGATTACTGACAATTTAGGACTACGTGCCATCTATGAAGCCGTAGAACTCTCTGGTGGTGCAACACATTTTGCACACCGCATAGGAAAACCACCCGCTAAATGGTTAGCCGTTATTTCGGTCGATGCATCAACACAATCCTCTCCTGAGTTTCGACTTTCGAATAAAGTCCCAAGCATTAAAGAGAGTATTGATGCGATGACCGACATTCAGATTCACCGCTATAATGCCAGCACCTTAAATTTATTTTCCAACGCTCTAACCAAATGGAGTATTGAGCTGTCCACGCCTCAACACCAAGTCACGCCATTTTTTATTCAACTGAACTTCAACCAGTTCAGAACGCCAGAACAACGGATAGAATTTAATCAAATTCCCACCAGTTTATCTCTAAGCGAACCAGAAATTACAAAACTCATCCATGCCGGTCGCTCCCTGTTAAAAAGCAACCCTGTTTTTCAGGACCTGCTACAGCAGCTCCATTCCGAAAAATAACAGGCATAAAAAAGCCCCGAATATTCAGGGCTTTATTTATTTTTAGAGACCTTTGCACGAGAGGGGTACGAGAGAAAAAAGAGATGAAATTTGGTTGATTGAGGCGGAAATCGCAGGGAATAGCCAGCTATTCACAAGATTTTCAACAAAAATCGGACATATTTCAGCCTTTTTTATCCGTATATCCTCTCGTGCAAAGGTCTCTTTTAGTCAACATTCTTATTTATTGTGGTTTTCAAAACGGAACATCATCATCGTCAAAATCATTTGGTGCATACGCGGGCGCTTTTTGTGGTGCTGACGATTGGCCTTGCCCTCCCATATTTTGTCCCATCGGGTTAACAGGTGCTTGCCCTTGTTGCATAGGCGCCGCCTGATTACGTGGTTGAAATTGATTTTGTTGTGGCGATTGATTCAACCCTCCACCTTGATCAAAGGAGGCATCTCCTCCTGAACGATTTGCACCACCCAGCATTTGCATCGTGCCATCAAAGCCACTAAGTACCACTTCGGTGGTATAACGATCTTGACCATTTTGATCTTGCCACTTTCGAGTTTGTAACTTCCCTTCTAAATAGACTTGAGAACCTTTTCTCAAATACTGCCCAGCGATTTCAGCCAGTTTTCCAAAGATGGTTACACGGTGCCACTCAGTTTTTTGCTGTTTTTGTCCAGTGTTCTTATCGTTCCACTCTTCACTGGTTGCCACGCTCAAATTTGCAATCGCATTACCATTGGCGGCATACTTTACATCTGGATCGGCACCCAAAGTACCCACTAAAATCACTTTATTAATACCACGCATATTTATATTCTCTCTTTTTTAAATTCTAATTTCAGTGAGGCCTTTGTACAAAGCGCCTCGCTGTAAGACTATCGACTTTGTTCAATGTAAGTAATTAAGGCGGATTCATTCACAATTTTTCGATCTACTTTGAAATACGCTCGCTGCTCATCAACTAAGACTACGGCTTCATACACTCCGTCATAGGAGAGTAATTTTTGTTCTATCTCTTTCACACTGCTCGGATCTATTTCTCCTAATGGAACGGAAGCGATACTTAATGGCAATGGATTTTCCATGGTTATGGCGGCAATGAACCAAATGGCTCCAATAACAGCGGTAAAGATAAAAACGCCATTATAACCGTAATACTGATAAAAATAACCACCCAATACACCCCCGGCCGCAGCGCCTAAAAACTGACTGGTCGAATAGATACCACTGGCCGTTCCCTTTTTATCTGCAGGTGAGAGCTTGACCACTAATGAGGGCAAGGAGGCTTCAAGTAAGTTAAATGCGGTGAAGAAAATAAGTAATAAACTAAACAGTGTCCAAAAACTATTTTCGATCCCCACAAAGGCCAACTGAACCAATGTAATGGTGGCAACAGCCCCCACAAACATATGTTTCATACGGCCTTTACTTTCGGCCTGAATAATAAAGGGTACCATGAAAGCAAAGGAGAGCAACATAACAGGAAGGTAGATAATCCAATGACTTAACACATCTAAATCTGCGTTATCTCTTAAGCTTAATGGCAACACAATAAACATGGCGGTTAACATCGCATGCAGTACAAACACTCCAAGATCAAGCCTTAACAACTGTTTGTTTTTTAGAATCTCTTTAAACTGGCTAGGAACCGCTTGTGCCTCGCGTTGAAACTCTTGTTTTTCAATGTTTGGCATCGCAAACTTAACCAGCAACATCCCTGCAACGGCTAACCCTGCAATCACCCAAAATATCCCTCTTACCCCAAACCAAGAGGCTAATACGGGACCCGCAATCAACGATAAAGTAAAAGAGAGTCCGATGGTGATGCCGACAATCGACATCGCTCGCAATCGAAATTGCTCAGTAACTAAATCCCCTACTGAGGCCATTAATACCGCGGCCACCGCTCCCATGCCCTGAATTGCCCGACCTAGAATCATCATCTCCATGGATTCGGCCACTGCACAAATCATCGAGCCAATCATAAAGACCACCATTCCTGCAACAATCAATGGTTTTCGACCGTATTTATCGGACAACATGCCATAAGGGATTTGTAAGAAAGCTTGGGTTAAGCCGTAAATACCCATGGCAATCCCAATTTGCATACCTGTTACCCCTGCAAATTCATCTTCTGCAAAGAGGGCAAATACGGGGAAAATCATAAACAATCCCAGCATTCGAGTTGAAAAAATACCCGCAATTGAAAAGGCGGCTCGACGTTCAACAGGGCTCATGGCATTGGGTTCAGGAACTGACATAGTGGTAATAAATCCTACAATACAAATACGTTAACTGATCGAACAAAACAGAGGTAACGTTGATTAAAAAACTAAACGCTAAATTATAACACTCCTTATAAATGTGCTACGTTATAATCAAATGATTCTTTTCAGATATTCAAAGGCAGTGACTATGTTATCTTTTTCCTCTCCGCGATGGCTCAAACAATTTACGACCTCCTTAACCCTCTGTCTAACCTGTATTACGACACCGCTCCTAGCGAATCAAAATTTTCTTCCTCCCCCTTCTAATGAGTTAACACCTCAAATATCAGGCAATAAAGTCTTTTTCTCCATCTCTGAATCTCAACAGATGGACAATGACACGCTAATTATCACCTTAAAAGCCTCAGCACAAGCTCGCTCTGCAAACATGGTTATGGAAGAGATCAATCGTAAAATGCAAACCGCAACGACTACTTTAAAAGAATACCCCAACATTAAAGTCAAAACCGCCCAATATCGTGTTCACCCTATATACAACAAAGGGGAGAATATTCGCCACTGGAATGGCAGTCAATCTTTGATTATCACGTTGGACGCGAACTCAACGCAACTCAATGTTCTCACTAAGCTGCAAAAACAACTGGAATATCAATCGATGCACTTCAAGGTTTCTGCCAAACAAAAACAAAAAGCCATACAACAACTCACACTTACTGCACTACAAACCTTTCAGCAACAAGCAACATTAATTGCCGAAGCCCTTGGCTCACCAAACTATCAGCTAATCGAAACCCGAATCAACCCTCCGACCCCGATAAGCACCCAACAAAATGTTGTATTTACCAGTCGGATGGTCTCGACGAAAAGCATGACAGCACCCGCTATTAAATCTGGCCAAAGTACACTTACCGTTAATATATCTGGCGTATTATTACTTCCTCAATGATCTGCTTATCTTGAAAGCTTAACCTGAGACCTTTGCACGAAAGGACCCACGGACAAGGAGAATTGAGCGTGCTCAAGAGAGGGTACCCTAGGGTATAAAAAAGGCTGAAATCCGCCTGATTTTTGTTAAAAACCTTGCGAATACCTAGGGATTCACTACGATTTCCGCCTCAATCAGCCAAATTTCATCTCTTTTTTCTCTCGCGCCCCTCTCGTGCAAAGGTCTCAACCTAAATTAAATTGTTATAATGCCTCCTTTAATCCAAGATGAACGGACAGGGCATGTTAGAAAACATTATTATCCAAGGGGCACGCACGCACAATTTAAAAAACATTGATGTAACGCTGCCTCGTGATAAGTTAATCGTCATCACAGGGCTTTCTGGCTCGGGAAAATCTTCCCTTGCCTTCGATACCATTTATGCCGAAGGTCAGCGCCGCTATGTCGAGTCGCTTTCCGCCTATGCCCGCCAATTTTTATCGATTATGGAAAAACCGGATATCGATCATATTGAAGGACTCTCTCCAGCAATCTCAATTGAGCAAAAATCCACCTCTCATAATCCACGTTCAACCGTTGGTACGGTTACTGAAATTTATGACTACCTACGCTTGCTTTTTGCGCGTGCTGGAACACCACGTTGCCCACAACATGGTTGTGATTTAGAAGCACAAACCGTAAGTCAAATGGTTGACCATACGCTCGCTCTACCCGAAGGCACAAAGTGCCTATTGGTTGCCCCGATTATTCGAGGCAAAAAAGGAGAACACGTTCATTTATTAGAGGAACTTCAAGCACAAGGATTTATTCGTGCTCGCATTAACGGTCAAGTGCATGAATTAGATGGCAGCATACAGCTTGAGAAGAATAAAAAGCACACCATTGATGTGATTGTTGATCGCTTTAAAGTTCGCACCGACTTAAAACAACGTTTAGCCGAGTCTTTTGAAACCGCTTTGCGTTTAGCCGATGGCGTGGCACAAGTGCTCCCTATGGATGAACAAGATGACTTTGAACTGCTCTTCTCTGAAAAATTTTCTTGCCCCCAATGTGGCTACAGCGTTTCGGAATTAGAGCCCCGAATTTTTTCATTCAATAACCCACACGGCGCCTGCCCAACCTGTGATGGTCTGGGGGTAAAAGAGACCTTTATCCCTGAAAGAGTTATCACCCATCCGGAATTGAGTTTAGCGGGTGGTGTAATTCGTGGCTGGGATCGCCGTCATAAATATTACTATGATCTGTTAAAAGCAGTAGCGGATTACTATCAATTTGATATTGAAACTCCTTGGCAAGCGCTCACCACCCAGCAACAACAGATTATTTTATTTGGTTCAGGAAAAGAAAAACTTCCCCTTCCTCATGGAAAATACAGTGATACTCGACGTTTTGAAGGGGTTATTCCCAATATGGAGCGTCGCTTTGCTGAAACAGAAAGCAAAGCGGTTCGAGATGAATTGGATAAATACCGTATTAGCCAACCCTGCTCCAGTTGCAAAGGCGCACGCTTAAATGAAACGGCACGTCATGTTTTTGTCGATGATCGTAGCCTGCCCTCCTTAACGGAACTGCCCATTGGCGAACTACATGACATTTTTGCCCAGCTCACCTTAGAGGGTGCTAAAGGCCAAGTTGCCAGTAAAATAGTAAAAGAGGTGCATAATCGCCTCACGTTTTTAGTTAACGTTGGCCTGAACTACCTCAGCTTAAACCGCAGTGCCGACACTTTGTCAGGTGGTGAAGCACAGCGTATCCGCTTAGCCAGTCAAATTGGTGCGGGGTTGGTCGGTGTGATGTATGTACTGGATGAGCCGTCCATTGGATTGCATCAACGCGATAATGATCGTCTGTTATCCACGTTAATTCATCTACGCGACTTAGGGAATACTGTGATTATGGTTGAACACGATGAAGATGCCATTCGTGCCGCCGACCATGTGCTAGACATTGGCCCTGGCGCGGGCATTCATGGTGGGCGCATTATGTCACAGGGAACACCTGAATTTGTCGCCGCCGACCCCAACTCCTTAACCGGTCAATACTTAAGCGGTAAACGAAAAATTGAAGTGCCTACACAACGTTTAGCCCCACAAAAAGATAAGTGGCTTACTATTGAAGGTGCACGTGGTAATAACCTTAAAAATGTAACCCTAAAAATACCTGCGGGATTACTAACTTGTGTGACGGGGGTATCGGGTTCTGGAAAATCAACATTAATTAACGGCACCCTTTCTAAGCTAGCCGCGAACATGCTTAATAAAGCGATGCACACACCTGCTGAATACTCTGCGGTAAACGGCATGGAGCACTTTGATAAATCGGTCAATATCGACCAAAGTGCCATCGGAAGAACACCACGCTCCAACCCTGCGACCTATACAGGGTTATTTACCCCTATTCGAGAGCTGCTTGCCGCGACGCCAGAATCGCGCGCACGCGGTTATTCACCTGGACGGTTTAGTTTTAATGTCAAAGGGGGACGTTGTGAAGCATGCCAAGGAGATGGTGTATTAAAAGTGGAAATGCATTTTCTACCCGATGTCTATGTCGCTTGCGATGCCTGCAAAGGCGCACGCTATAATCGTGAAACCTTACAAGTGCAATATAAAGGCAAAAATATTCATCAAATTTTAGAGATGACCATTGAAGACGCAAGAGCCTTTTTTGATGTCATTCCAGTGATCTCCCGGAAACTACAAATGCTCATGGAAGTCGGCTTGGGATACATTAAATTAGGCCAGCGAGCCACCACGCTATCAGGCGGTGAAGCGCAAAGGGTTAAGCTCGCCAAAGAGCTCTCAAAACGGGATACGGGCAACACACTTTACATCCTTGACGAACCCACCACCGGACTGCACTTTCATGATATTGAGTTGCTACTGAAAGTAATTGGTTACTTACGTGATCAAGGCAATACCATCGTGATCATTGAACACAATCTTGATGTAATTAAGACAGCCGACTGGGTGATTGACTTAGGCCCTGAAGGAGGGTCACTAGGGGGGGAAATTATTGCAACAGGAACGCCCGAAGATATTTCCAAACAGAAAGCATCTCACACGGGTTATTACCTTAAAAAATTACTGAATTAAAAAAACTCTACCAATAGCAGGGATATTGAGCAAAATCAACTTATGCTTAAGCGAACTATGCATAATGCAATGAGAAAACAAACACACCCTTTATAACCAATAAATGAATAATTATCCCTAGGATTTTTTTAGAAATGATTTCAGCACGCACCATTAAAAGCATTATCTTAAGTGTTTTCATCCTACTGTCTTCATCAAGCTATGCACTGACAGAAGACAGCCTTAAACAATGGCAAGATACTGCTTATATTCAAAGTGCTTTCAATGAAATCGCATTAAAAAATGAGTACCGATCAACTCAGAAACGAGTATTAAAATGGAAAGAGCCAATCCGTTATGAATTTGTTTACCATAGCGGCATGAAAAAAAACCATCTTATTGAACGGCTCTTTGATGCACACCTACTTCACTTACAGAACATTACAGGTCACTCAATTCAACCCCATAAATCACACAACAAAGGTAAAGCAAATTTATCCATACACCTAACACCTGACGCCTCTTATAGCAAAGTCATTAAATCTGTTGCCGGAAGCCAAGTAAAATATATGGCTCAGAAAAGCCACTGCATGGCAAGCTTCAATAAAAACAAAAACAATGCAATTATAGAAGCACAAGTTATCTTGCCTGTGGATCACGTCTTTAGTCGCGGGTTGCTCATCACCTGTATCGTTGAAGAAACCACTCAAATTTTAGGGTTACCAAATGACTCCGACTGGGTCAACCCAAGTATTGCAAACGATGCCAGTAAAATTGAGCTGTTAACAGGACTCGATTATCTTTTACTAAAAATTCTATACGACAAAAGCCTTAAAGCAGGCGCACCTTTCCCGCAAAACCAAAAAACGATTCAACGTGTCATCAAAAAACTTGAATCTGATGGAGAGATAAAACACGCGAGTAAAACCATTAAGCAGACAGGGTTATTTCCGCTCATTAATTGACAACCTACCTCTCTATTCTTTCGATTCTGCTAATAACGAAATCACCTTTCCAGCCAGCATTAAGCCAAAAATCCCCGGCATATAGCTGGCAGTCCCATTCACTACTCTACCTCGAGCACCTTCAATTGCTTCCATTGGCCCAGGAGCATTTGGGACTTCCGTTGAGAATACCGTCAATAGTCCTTTTTTAATTCCCTGTTTTTTAAGTCTTTGCCGCATATTTCGCGCTAATGCGCAGCCATGTGTCTTAGAGATATCCGCTAATACGATTTTAGAAGGGTCAACTCGTCGACCCGCTCCCATACTCGAAACAATCGGAAGACCTCTCTTTAAAGCCGTGACCACCAAAGCGACCTTACAATTCAGGCTATCAATCGCATCGACAACAAAATCATAGGGGCGAGATAAAATATCATCCATATCTTCTGGACGAATAAATTGATAAGAAAGTTCAACCTGACAGGCAGGATTAATATCTAAAATACGTGCTTTCATCACATCCACTTTATTAAAACCAATGGTAGAATCTAACGCCACCAACTGACGGTTTTTATTCGAAGCACTTACTTGATCATGATCTAATAACGTAATCGCGCCAACACCCGCTCTCGCTAATGCCTCGGCGACAAAACCACCCACGCCACCAATACCAGCAATCAAAACATGAGACTGCTGTAAATTGACAAGCCCACGTTCGCCAAAAACCAACAAGCTACGTTCAAATAAAGGGTTCGTAGCAATCAAATCATTTTCCATTTAAAACTCCACTTAAATTAAAAGCTTCTTGCGTATTCAACGTCATTTTTTCCAGCACATTTTCTACCGAAGTATTCAAGATAGAAGCAACCTTTTCTGCCACTAAAACAATATCACTTAAAAAAGAGACTTCAGAAGGAGCTATTTTAACATGTGGAAAATCGGTCTCTAATACTAAATAATCTAAACCAAAATAGCGCACTAGCTCATGATAACGACGCGCATTGTCTCTCTTTAAAACCCCATTCACACCAATTTTAAAGCCCAAATCAACATAGGACTGAGCCAACTCTTTACTCGCGCCTAAGCCGTGAACAGCACCCTTTACAGCGGTATTCGATAAAATCTCTAACATTTCATTATGCGCCTTTCTAACATGCAGCGAGACAGGCTTTTCAAAGCGCCTTGCTAAAGCCAACTGCTCAACCAGAATTTCAAGTTGTAACGTGCGACTCTCTTTATAAAGGGGAGTAAAATCTAAACCAACCTCCCCTAACGCCACAACTAACTCCGTCATAAACAGACGTTCAAGCTGAACTAAATAGGTTAAATCTATATCCTGAACATACCAAGGGTGAACCCCTAATGCACAAAAAACATTTTCAAACGTTTGAGAGCGTTCTAATTGATTCCGCCAATCCAACGGAGATGTTGACATCGTAATAAAATAGACCGAATGTTTTACATGAACACGATCATTCAATGACGTGGAAAAAGAGAGAGGGGGGGGAGATAAAAGTGCGTCTAAATGACAGTGTGAATCAATAATCATTATTTAATGAATATAAAAAAACCGACTAAAAGCCGGCTTTTTTTAATGTGCTGATTACTCAGCTGCTTCTGTCGAATCAGCGACCGGACGGTCAACCAGTTCAACAATAGCCATTGGTGCATTATCACCAGGACGGAAACCACACTTTAAAATGCGGATATACCCACCTGGACGAGTTTGGTAACGAGGACCAAGCTCTGTAAATAATTTTGCAACCGCTGCCTTATCACCTAATCGAGCAAAAGCAGTACGACGATTGTGTACGCTGTCTACTTTAGCTAACGTAATCAATGGCTCAGCAACTCCGCGAAGTTCCTTTGCCTTAGCAACCGTAGTTCGAATCACTTCATGATCGATAAGTGAAGCAGACATGTTTTTAAACATTGCCTTACGGTGCGAGCTGTTACGATTTAACTTACGACCTGTTTTACCATGACGCATGATAGCTTCCTTATTTTATGCTGACTCTTTACTCACCAAGCTTGCTGGCGGCCAGTTATCTAATTTAGTCCCTAAGCTCAAGCCTCTTTGAGCAAGAACATCTTTAATTTCTTGCAAAGACTTTTTACCTAGGTTTGGAGTTTTCAGTAAGTGAGGCTCTGCTCGCTGTACTAAATCACCAATATAATAAATTTGTTCTGCTTTCAAACAGTTTGCCGAACGCACAGTTAACTCTAAGTCATCAACAGGTTGTAAGAAGATAGGATCAAACTCGTTATCTTCTTCCTCTGGTGCAACAACTTCTTTATGCTTAAGATCAACAAAAGCATTAAGCTGATAATGTAGAACCGTTGCTGCCTTTTTAATGGCATCCTCAGGATCTAAAGTACCATCCGTTACTACATCGATAATTAACTTATCTAAATCTGAACGTTGCTCAACACGTGCATTTTGAACTTCATAGCTTACGGTATGAACAGGACTAAAACTCGCATCCAGACGCAAAACGCCAATTTGAGAGTCATCCTCTGATCTTACCGCCGCTTGATATCCCATACCCGACTGAACTTTCAAAGTCATATTCAACTCTGCGCCTTCAGCAATATGTGCAATAACAAGATCTGGGTTGGCAATCTCAACATCATGATTTAACACAATATCTGAAGCTCGCACAACCGCTGGCCCCTTTTTATTCAAGGTCAATTCAGCACTGTCTGTCGCATTGAGTTTTACAGCAACTTCTTTCAGGTTTAAAAGAATCTCTAAAACATCTTCTCTTACCCCTTCAATAGAAGAGTACTCATGTAAAACACCTTCAATTTGGGCTTGTACAATAGCCCCACCAGGCATAGATGATAATAAAATACGTCGAAGTGCATTCCCTAGCGTATGACCAAAACCACGTTCTAGTGGTTCTAGCGTTACACGGCTATGAAAATCATTCTTACGTTGTATATCAACTAAACGAGGCGTTAACAACTGTTCTAACATCTCTTGCATTAGAGGTTATCTCCGTATCAAATTTTACTTAGAGTAAAGCTCAACAATTAAGTTTTCTGAGATATCAGAAGAAAGATCTGAACGATCTGGAGCATTTTTAAATGT
>JALSJT010000024.1 GCA_026989175.1 Thiomicrorhabdus sp.
GGCAGGTTTTCTTAATTCCGCATATTCTGCTAAAAAGAGGGGTTGACCTATATCAAACGCATCACCTGTTGACTCGGAAGCTTGATGCAGTTTATTCGCCTCACTTAAAAACACCTCAATATCTTGAATGCCTAAATTTAACCCTTGTGCCGCCACAGGGTGTTGCGTATGCGAGGCATTTCCCATTAACAAAGCGCGACCTTTGGACATTTGAGGCACATACGTCTCTTTAAGAGGGTACACTACTCGCGGGCTAACCTTAGTAAACGCCCCTAATCGTTCGCCCATTTTAGCGGCAAACAGAGCAATAAATTCTTGATCACTCAAGTTTTTAACCCGCTCAATGTCTTGCTTAGGGCAGACCAACACCGCTTTGTGCGCATGTCCTTTCATTGGCAACAGTGCCACAGGCCCGTCTTCGGTAAAGCGTTCAAATGACCAGTTATTTGGATGCTCTTCGGTTTCAATTTGCGCCAATACACCAAAGGCTTGATAGGATTTTTCTTCTAACGGAAGCTGTAGGATTTTACGCACTTGAGAGTCGGTACCGTCTGCTCCCACAATCAATTTTGCTTCAATGTTGATTGGAACACTCTCAGAGTCGACCGTTTGTTCCACTTGAACGTGAATAAGCCCATCAGATTCTTGAAAATCTACAACCTTTGCAGGGCACAACACTTGAATTTGAGGCGTTTTCTTAACGTGTTGCCACAATACCTTGCCTAAATCACGTGACTGTATGCTATACCCTAATGCAGGAACGCCAACCTCTTCAGCGTGTAACGTTGTAATGCCTAAATAGCCTTTTTGTGAGACATGAACATGCAATATTTCGGTTACAAAAGGGGTTAAATCTTGCCAAACACCTAATGACTCTAACGCTAACATAGAGCCATAAGAGAGTGCCAATACTCGACCGTCAAAAGAGTTCGGTGCGCTTTCAACCGGCAAGTGTGCTTCTGCCAATGCGACTTTTTGTGCTTGCTGTGCCAGTCCAAGCGCGAGTAACAGTCCGACAGGACCACCACCTGAAATCACGACATCCGTTGTTATTGTTTGCATTTTTAACTCTCTTTTGTAAGCTCTTGACTCATCCAAGTTTCAATTTCAGTCACCGTTCTCGGTAAGCCCAACGTTAACACCTCACACCCCGACTCTGTCACCAAAATATCGTCCTCAATACGAATACCAATATTGTGCCATTTTGAATCCACGTCCTGATGATCCGCAGAGATATATAACCCCGGCTCCACCGTCAGCACCATACCCGCTTTTAACGCTCGCCACTGCTGGTTTTGTTTATAAGCCCCCACATCATGCACATCCATGCCTAACCAGTGCCCTGTTCCGTGCATAAAGAAACGCTTATAAGCCTCTTCTGAAATCAAGGTCTCTAACGCACCCTGTAAAATGCCCAACTCCAATAGCCCTGCGGTCAAGACCCTGGCCGATGCCTGATGTATCACATCATAAACGACACCCGGTTTAATCGCCTCAATGGCCGCCTGTTGTGCCGCCAAGACTAACGAGTACAATTGTGCTTGCGTGTCACTAAACTTTCCACTGGCGGGAAAGGTGGTGGTAATATCGCCTGCATAGCCCTGCCACTCTGCCCCTGCATCCACCAAGACTAAGTCGCCTTGACGAATTTCTGAACGGTTCTCAGTGTAGTGCAAAATACACGCATTTTCGCCACTGGCAACAATGGAATTAAAGGCAACTCGTGGTGAGCCTAACCGCACAAATTCAGACTCCAGTGCCGCTTGTACTTGAAATTCAAATTGACTGGACTGAACCGCTTTCATTGCGGCGAGATGCCCTTGTACCGAGATGGTTGCCGCCTTACGCAAAAACTGAATTTCCAACTCGGTTTTAATCACTCGCATCTCATGCAAATAAACATCTAAGTCACACACTTGCTTAGGCGCTTCTATGCCTTTTCGTACTTTTTGTTTTAGCGTATGAATCCAACTATGAATGGTACTTAAAAAATCGGGAGACTGTGAAAACGAAACATAAACCGATTCAACCCCCTCTAACAACAGTAATACCGCTTCATCCAACTCATCAATCGCAAACGCAGAATCAATGGCTAAATAACTGGGTGCAGCCTCCACGCCCAAACGTCGCCCTTGCCAAGTCTCTTGCTCTAAATCTTTCGGGCGAATAAATAGATGACTCTCTACACCCTCTTTTTTCAACAGCACCAACACAGAATCAGGCTCTTCAAACCCCGTTAAGTAAATAAAATCACTGTCGGCACGAAAAGGAAACTCGACATCTCGATTGCGAATCTGCTCCTCTCCAGAGGGCACGATCACCGCACTATTGTCTGTCAACAGTGCCATCAATTTTTGACGACTTTTTTGATAAAAAGAGCAATTGTCTATCATTTAGTTAGTCACTTATTCTATTTGGTTAGTGGAACGTACTGGATCCATCATCATAGGAATCGATTGGCATATTTTCCATCGGAATCGGCTTAGCTTCTGCAGGATTAAGAGATTCATTAATGGTCATTACCCCAATTTTAACAAACTCAACCAACTGCATTAAATCGGACTCTTCTGCCTCCAAAGCCTCATCCGACTGACCGAGTTCATCCGATTCGATACAAGCAATATCACTGAAATCATTAATCAACTCTCGTACTTCGGGTGCAATTTCATTTTCGGCATCTTGCAAACACCCAACCAATCCAAGGCCATATAAAATCCCTTCGCACAATTGCCCTACCATATTAGCACGATAGGCGAGCGGTTCATTGTCATCGGGCAGACACAGCTCCAGCTCAAAACCAGAGCCGTTTAACCCCTTATTGGTCTCTAAATACAGCTCATGCAACCCTTTTAAAAAAGACTCTTTAACCGACTTAATATTCGCCTCTTCAATCAGTTTTTTAATCCAAACCGCTTCTTGCACATCATTATCGCCACAGAGTAAACCGATCAACATCCCTTGAATAAACGCGGGCGACTCTAAATCGGAGTGTGGTGCAATGATTTCTTTAATTTGATCAAAATCCATAAAAATTCTCTTGTTAAACCTTAATTATTGGGGAATAATATCATAATTTACACGCTTCGGAGCCCTGCCGTGTTAACTCTTACCTTAATGGAACACAACTTTGAAATCCCGTGTGAAGCAAGCGAGCACGAACGCTTAATTGAAGCGGCGACCTTATTAGAAGATAAATTGGACCAACTGCCTGAACTGAAAGGAGAGGGCAAAGTCTTAATGGTCGCACTTAACTTGTGTTACGACTACCTTCAATTAAAAGAAGATACTACGCAGTACACTCAACGCGTGGAACAGCAACTTGAAACCGCAATAAGTCATATTGCACAATCAAACACTTCCGAAACACCCAATAACTAAAATTTTTGGTATAATGAGCACTCGGCTCATTGTTACTGGGCATAAACCCCTTTCCGATAATTACTATATTGGGGTCAGATGCTTGAAATGGTGTGCATCTCGTTAGCTTGTTTATTCAACTAACCCGAGAAGCCTAAATTTCTTGAGGAGACTGCCACCTTGAACTGCTCGGTTCCAGGATTTTTGCTCAGTGGCAATGCGCTTTTATTTTCTTCCCCCCCCTGCCTTTCAATGGCGCAAAAACCGCATTATAAAGTTTTTATTATGACCTCTTCTCTGGATTCCAATACGCTTCGAAAGCAACTGCGTTTACAACGTAATGCACTCAACAAAACGCAACAGCTTGAACATGCTCAAACGGCAACACAACATTTAATGCTATTTTTATCCACGTTTAATTTCCATAAAAAAACCAAGCTCAATATTGCTTTTTTTATGGCACAAGACGGTGAATTAGAGACCAGCCTTGCGATTCAACAGCTCTGGAACAGTACGCCACACACCCTCTTTCTGCCTGTTTTACAACCCTCTCAAAAGGGTCATATGGCTTTTGCAACGTACACCGAAAACAGCCCGATGAAAAAAAATACCTTTGGAATATTAGAGCCCGACTTGCCCCAAGAGCAACTTCAAACGGCCGAAACAATGGATCTGGTATTAACGCCTCTGGTCGGCTATGACTCGAATGGTAACCGTCTGGGAATGGGAGGAGGCTATTATGACCGCACCTTTCAATTTAAGCAGCAATCCTCTAAACTATCCACCCCCCTGTTAATTGGCTGGGCACACCATTGTCAGCACGTTGCCCAACTGCCCGTCAACCCGTGGGATATCCCATTAAATGGCATCATTACCGAAACAGGGTTTACCGATTTTTCAACACAAACGTAAGGCAATCGAATGGATATTTGGTCACGTATTTTCACCTACTCAAGTGCGGCATTTGGCGCGATTTTATTACTGATTGTTATCATGGTCTTATCGAACGCCGAAGATGGCATGTTAACGGTTGAAGGCCTTCAGCACATGGAAGGCTCATTAACCTCTTTTTACAATTTTATTCTACCCTTCGTCTATATCTGGATGGCATTAGGCTTGTTTATTTTTGGCCGTTTTTTAATGCGTATGTTTAAAAAATAGGCGTTCGAATCAAACAAGGCAACCACAAGGGATTGCCCCTACAAAATGGTTAAAGCACCGCCTCAAACTTTTTAAGCAAGAATTGCATTCCCGCAATATCAAAGCTGTCTACTTTTTCTAACAGTTGTGTGGCAAATGCATCCAACGATGCATTGTCATGCATACTGGCGATCTCAGCGACCTGTTTGGCAAACGCCTTAATATCCTCAATGCTGTTGGTGTTTACCGCTTGTTGATACCGCGCACCCAGTTCATCATGCAACACTTTAAGTAGCGTTTCCGAAAAAGCATCCTTATTGAGCGATAGGTCTAAAACAGGCTGCTGCTCTTCGGGTTTGATCTCACGGTATTCTAAAAATTGTGCCAAGGTTTGAATCAAATCATTACGCAAAACAGGCTTGCGTAAATAGCCATCAAAATATTCTCTTCTTATTTTTTCAAACTCATCTTGCATAACAGAGGCGGTTAAAGCAACAATTGGCATCTTTGGGTTGAGCGATTTAATCATTTTCGCCGCCTCATAGCCGTTTAAAACAGGCATTCGAATATCCATTAGAATCAAATCAATACGATTATTTTTATACTGTTCGATGGCCTCTTGACCGTTTTCAGCCTGAATAATTTCAAGACCCGAGTCAATAAAATTTTGACAAATTAACTCTCTATTATCCAAAATATCATCTACCACCAAAATCGTAGCCACCTTAAATTGAATTGTACGAGCATCAAACACAAATGAATCTTCTAGCTGGTTCTGAGAAATTACAGAAGCCACATCTACCTTCTCAAGTATGATGCTAAAAGTCGAACCTTGATTAGCAGCGCTTTCTACGCTTATCGTGCCATTCATCATAGAAACTAATCGTTTGGTAATTGAAAGCCCCAACCCTGTCCCGCCAAACTTACCCGAATCTTGCCCCTCTTGTTGCTCAAATACATTAAAGATACGATCTTGCTGCTCTAAAGGGATCCCGATTCCTGTGTCTTCAACTTTAATCAATAAGTTCATTTTGCTTAAGTGATCAAACACGCCCAATGACTGAACTGAAAGCTTAATAAACCCTGTTTCGGTAAACTTAACCGCGTTGCCTAATAGATTAAACAGCACTTGCCTTAGTCTGACAGGATCCAATAACAGAGAGTGAGGAATATCAGGGTCAATCTCAATGTAAAAATCCAGCCCTTTCTTCTGAATATTCATGGCAAAAATATCGCCTATCTCTTTAAACAACTCATGAGGGTTGGTAGCGATATTTTGAATACTCATTTTGCC
>JALSJT010000025.1 GCA_026989175.1 Thiomicrorhabdus sp.
GCTATGTTTGCACCTTTACCACACTCATTATTAAATCAAATACCGCCCATATTTTTCATGTCGGCGATACTCGTGTCTATCGGGTATCGGGGCAAAATTTAGAGAAATTAACCGAAGACCATCGACTGTGGGTCACCAAAGATAAAAGTTATTTAAGACGCGCTTTAGGTATGAAAGACAGACTGGATTTAGACTACCAATCGCTGGTGCTAGACGAGGGCGATCTGTTTATTTTAGCCACCGATGGCGTCTATGAGTTTGTACAGGACAAATTCATTACAGAGACTATTCAAACCCATCACAACGATTTAGACCAAGCGGCGAAACAGATTATTGAAGAAGCGCTCTCTCAAGGAAGTGACGATAACGTCAGTATTCAGATTGTTCGCATCGACCAATTACCTCAACAAGAGGTCGATGAGGTCTACCAAAAACTCACCACCCTGCCCTTTCCGCCAGAGCTGCAAGCCAGAATGGAATTTGATGGCTACCGTATCGTTCGAGAACTGCAAAAAAGCCACCGAAGTCATATCTATTTAGCGGTTGATATTGATACGGATGAACAAGTGGTTATTAAAGTGCCTTCGATTGACCTTCGTGGCAACCCCGAATACCTTGAACGTTTTTTAATGGAGGAGTGGGTCGCACGTCGCATCAACAGCCCACATGTACTCAAACCCAGCCAGCAAAACCGTAAGCGAAATTTTCTGTACATCGTCACGGAGTACATTAATGGAAAAACACTCAAACAGTGGATGATTGACCACCCAAAACCTGATCTTGAAACGGTTCGTAATATCATCGAACAAGTTGCCACTGGACTGCGCGCTTTTCATCGACAGGAGATGGTGCATCAAGACTTGCGACCCGACAACATTATGATTGATGACACCGAAACCGTTAAAATTATCGATTTTGGTTCGGTTCGAGTGGCAGGGTTGACCGAGCTTGAAAGCCCGATTGAACAAGAGACGGTACTCGGCACGGCACTGTACACTGCACCCGAATGTTTTTTAGGTGAATCAGGTACGGCATGTTCTGACCAGTTCTCACTTGGGGTTATCTGCTATCAAATGCTCTCAGGCGAACACCCCTATGGCATTCAAGCGGCAAAAGCACACACGCTCGCGGAACAAAAACGGTTGCAATATCGCAGCATGCTCAATAAAGATCGGGAGATTCCTGTTTGGGTCGATGAAACCATTAAAAAAGCGGTACATCCAGAGCCCAATAAACGGTATGACGAAATTTCAGAGTTTCTATTTAACCTTCGCCAACCCAACAAAGCCTTTCTTAATAAAGGTCGCCCCCCCTTAATAGAGCGAAATCCTGTGGCTTTTTGGCAAGGAATCTCTCTAACCTTGGCAGTCGTTGTAGTGGTGTTATTAATCCAAATCAATCAACCTTAAACCCGACCCTTGGACTTAAAATCCCCGTGAGTCAACAGGCAAAAAAACTCAAAAAATCATTCAGCAAGGCATGTATATTTCAGACCACATAGATTCCCGCGTTCGCGGGAATCTATGTGGATAGATGAGATTTTTTAAAATCGTATTTAAGTCCGACTGCCCTGCCTACCCCTCTAACGTTAGAGCTACTTTATTCATCCATAATAATCTTAATTAATTCATCAATCACTTGACTTTTAACCAGTGTTTTTCGCCACACAATGCCAATGGTTCGTTTGGGGCGTGGTTCTTTAAAAGGGATATAACAAATATCCGTATCCCCTTTCACAACCGCAATTTCAGGCATTAAGGTAATGCCTGTTCCGGCCTTAATCATTTGTCGCAATGTTTCAAGCCCCGTTGCACGAAAATCAGGCTCTTCACTTGCACCTGCCAAGCTGCATACTGCTAATGCTTGCTCTCTAAAACAGTGGCCCTCTTCCAGTAATAATAAATTAATGCCATGCAACGAGCTTTGATCAATTTCAGCCATGTTCGCCAACGCATGACCTTCATAAACGGCAAGGCAAAAATAGTCGTCAAAAAGTACCTTGGTATTAAACGCATCATTTTGAATGGGCAGCGCCAATAATGCCGCATCAATTTTGCCCGAGTTGAGTTGTTCAATAAGGTGATCGGTTTTATCCTCAATTAAAATCAACTTTAAATTCGGCATACTGGCTTTAATTGGTTTCACTATTTTAGGAAAAATATAGGTCGCCAGTGTCGGAAAAACGCCCAATCTAAAACGACCAGACAAAGGATCTTTAGCCGCTTCGGCAAGGTCATGAATACGACTTACCTCTTGTATAACCTTTTTCGCGGATAAAACGATCTCTTCTCCAGCCGTCGTTAGTAACACCCCCTTATTTGAGCGTTCAAACAGCTTGATATCCAGCTCGCCCTCCAATTTCTTAATTTGGCTGCTTAATGTAGGTTGGCTAACATAACACTGTTCCGCCGCCAGCGAAAAACTGCGTAACTCTGCAACCGCAATCACATACTTTAAATCTCGAATATTCATCTATCCCCCTTAAACACTCTCTGTATAGGAAAAACCTATTAAGACCAGTGAAAAAATCAAATTGCTATTGTCTTTATCTATTAATAACATGGTAGACGATATATAAAAGCAATACAACACGGTCCACTTATTTTACATCCATAAGGAAGAATATGATGAATACCACAATCAAAAAACTAAGTTTAGCGATCACCACGGTTATTGTAATGGGATCGGCACACGCTGAAGCACCACAGTTAACCCGAGATAATGGCGCCACAGTAGGCGATAATCAAAACTCCTATACTGCGGGGGAACACGGAGGTGTTTTATTACAAGACGTACAACTCATTCAAAAGCTTCAACGCTTTGCTCGTGAGCGTATTCCTGAAAGAGTGGTTCATGCACGTGGAACAGGTGTACATGGAGAGTTTGTTGCCACCAAAGATATTCGCGACTTAACCAAAGCAGCCGTATTTGATAAAGATAATGTGACGCCTGTTTTTGTCCGATTCTCAACCGTTGTGCACTCAAAAGGTTCGCCAGAAACATTACGTGATCCACGTGGTTTTGCAACTAAGTTTTATACCGAAGAAGGTAACTGGGATTTAGTTGGAAACAACTTACCCGTATTCTTTATTCGTGATGCCATTAAATTTCCTGACATGGTGCACTCACTCAAACCTTCTCCCATTACCAACAAACAAGACCCCAACCGATATTTTGACTTTTTCAGTCATGTACCAGAATCCACCCACATGTTAACATGGCTCTATTCTGATTTTGGAACACCAGCGAATCTCCGCCAAACAGATGGCTGGGGCGTACATGCCTACAAAATGATTGATGCACAAGGCGATGTAACCTACGTGAAATTTAACTGGAAAACACAACAGGGAATTAAAAACCTAACCACTCAAGAAGCGGCAGAGATACAAGCGAAAGACTTTAGCCATGCCACCAACGATCTGTATGAAAATATTACGGCAGGGAACTACCCTAAGTGGGATTTGTATATTAAAACGTTAAAACCATCTGAGTTTAATACGCTGGATTACAATCCGCTAGATGCGACTAAAATGTGGTTAGATATTCCTGATATGAAGGTGGGAACGATGACACTTAACCGCATTCCAGATAACTTCTTTCAAGCCACAGAGCAGTCGGCATTTTCGCCTGCAAATATCGTGTCGGGTATAGAGCCATCAGAAGATCGCTTACTGCAAGGTCGTATATTTTCTTATTCCGATACCCAAATGTATCGTTTAGGCGCAAACCACCAACAACTGCCTATTAATCGTGCAAAAGTAGCAGTCAATAACTGGAATCAAGATGGCATGGGGAATCCAGGAGAGCAAACCTCAGATGTAAACTATCAGCCCAGCCGAATCTCAAACCTAGTGGAAGACAATGGTGCTCGTTACGATGTAAAACCGGTTTCAGGCATGGCGCAACAGAAAAAAATAAGCCTCGAAAATAACTTTAGTCAAGCGGGTAAATTATATCGTAGCTTCGATGATCAAGAAAAAGCCAACCTGATTAACAACCTTGCAGGCGATTTAGGACAAGTGAAAGACAGTACCACTAAGCATATTATACTGAGCTTTTTCTATCAAGCGGACACGGATTTTGGAGTACGAATCACGAAAGCCGTCAATGGTGACCTTGCTAAAGTAAAAGATTTATCAGGCCAACCTTCACAGAAACGCGTTCAGTCCTCTGTATTGAATGACTACTAAAACATTCTAATAGGTAAATCAAGGGGTCTCTATTGAGATAGAGACCCCACAAAAAATTCAGAGGAGCATTCTATGAAATCACTCTATTTCACTCTCATATTATTCATGGTGCCATTTTCGACTTCTGCCAACCAACAATTAACCGACTATTTTTTTACGGCTGCAAAAATGGGAGAAGCCGACGTTCTCACCGAATTTTTAAACCATGGGTTTCCAGTTGATTTACGTAACCATCAAAGCTATACCGCCTTAATGATGGCGACCTATCATGGCCATAAAAAGGCCGTTGAAACGTTACTGAAACACGGCGCCAATGCTTGCTTAAAAGATAAACGTGGCCATACAGCCATGATGGGTGCGATTGTAAAAGCAGAGTGGAGCATTGCTAAACGCCTCTACAAAGAAGACTGTAAACAGGCTCATTCCACAGGAAAGACACTCGAGGAATTTGCTGAAGTCTTTGGTCAAACTGAAAAACTGAATGCGTTAATCCGTTCTTCAAAAGAATCGCATAGCAAGTCTGTTTCCTACACAAAGGCAAATTATTAGCAAGCAGCCCTAGGGTAATCGGGCTTAAACTTAGTTGACTTGTATAAATCTCATTAATTTCAAGTGGTTACATTTCTTTAAATTTATGAATGTACGAAAATCAAAAAACTGGATTCCCGCTTTCGCGGGAATCCAGTTGGATAGATAACGGTTTTTTTTAACATCGTATTTAAGTCCGATAGCCCTGCAAGTAGACCCTATCTGTAATGCCATACATAAAACGGAAGGAACAACGGAAGCCGTACTCAAACTAGGATAGTCATCTCCCGCCTGAGCGGTAGGAATCATATCACCAGAGTTTATGGATACTTCAACATCAATATCTGTTCGAATAGAACCCGTTTTAGCATCACCGTCATCTAGCTTGATATCAATTCCTTTTGCAATATCGGAATCAATATTCGAGGCACAAATATAGTTTTTTGTACCAAAAAAATCAGACGGTCCATTTGCTAATAAAACACCACTTAAAGCATGCTTTGGACCTATCGCCCTAGTTATAGGTCTGAATACTTCTCCAAAAGGGTTGCTGCTAAGAACAACAGCCCCACCAAAAAAGACTATATTATTTTCTGCTCCCTGAGCAGAAAAAGCTAGCTGTATTGGTTCAAAAGAGTTGTCTAAAAAAGCTGTCGTACTGCCTGCAATAAACCCCTCCTCTCTTAAGGCAATCCAAAAACTAACATCGCTAGAGATTTCACCTGGCTTAGAAGAACTACTTCCTGGAACTTCTCCTGTCCTATCCATATAAGCATAATAGGCGGCCTTAACCCCCTCCAAGTCAGCCACGACGCTTTTAATTTTTGTATTTGCAATAAGCTCTTGTCCTTTTAATACACCTCCTAATAATAAGCCTATAATAACCAATACGATAGCGATCTCAACGAGTGTAAATCCTTTTTGAAAATTTAACTTGAGACCTTTGCACGATCACTCCAAAATCCCGCCAAATTTGATTTTCGGCGTTTTTTTTGAAGTTAATCTCGTATTTCGATCCTTTTAAGCTGAATATTTCAGCAACTTGTTACTTTTTGTCGGTGT
>JALSJT010000026.1 GCA_026989175.1 Thiomicrorhabdus sp.
AGCTCAGCGGTAGAGCACAACCTTGCCAAGGTTGGGGTCGCGAGTTCGATCCTCGTTTCCCGCTCCATATTTAGGATGGTTGAAAAGAGCACACTAGGCCGTGTTATGACATTCAACCAACCGTTTGTTGCAATACAAACAACGTAAATTAACACCTAACCGTGTTAATTTGGGGAAAGTTTTCAACTTGAAAAGTTCCTTGATTTTAAGATGGAAGAAGGGCGCATACAAACCGTATGTGACCAACAACCAACAAAATTAAGAAAAAACAAATTGAAGCTCACCCCAAAATTTTTGGAAGATTATTTTAATTGATTTTTCCTTAAGTTCAAGGCGGAAGAAGGGAGCATACATCTGTATGTGACCGACGACCAACGAAGAAATTAAGAAAAAGCGATTGAAATAAGCCCCAAAAAAAACTGTCCCGTTCGTCTAGAGGCCTAGGACACCGCCCTTTCACGGCGGTAACAGGGGTTCGACTCCCCTACGGGACGCCACATTCTAAAACCCGCAATGAGTTCTCTCATTCGCGGGTTTTTTTATGTCTAAAATTTAGAGAAGTTAAAGATTCTAGATTAAGCGAAATGGTAAGAAGAGGGGGGGGGGAGAAAAATTCCCCCTTAAAAAACTAATGCAACGGTGTATTTCTTGAAATCGCCGCCGACTCAACATTTTGAATACGTTCAATGTAATCTAAAATATCCCCTAATACGACATGGCTACTAATCTCAAGCGTTAGGTTCATATCTACGGTACGCTCTTGCAAGTCGGTGTGAGTTTGACTCTCAATGAGGTTAACATTTAACTCCGCTAAGGTATTGAGAACATCTCGTAACAATCCTTTTCGGTCAAAGGCGACAATGTGCAAACTGGCCTGGTAGTCTGGCTCTTCCGCTTGCTCTTTGCTCCATGAAACCTCAATGAGTCGTTGCAACTCTTCGTGTGTCAAATTTAAAATATTAGAACAATCTCTTCGGTGAACGGTAATGCCGCGTCCACGCGTAACATAACCAATCACATCATCCATGCGTGTTGGCGAACAGCAGGGGGCTAAATTGGTTTTTAAGTGTGCTGCACCAATGACATAAGCGGTATTTTTTTCAGCGCCACTGATTGACTCTTTTGGCTTAAAAGAGAATGTTTTTTGTTGATTTTCTAGCTTTTTTTGTGGCTTTAAGAGTCGATGAATCGCACTGGTCAGTTGACGCTCATTAATTCGGCTTTTTCCTAAGTCTTCAAAAAAAGCATCACTTTCACTGTATTTAAAACGTTCGAGTAGTTGTGACAGCGTGATCGATTCGGCATGCAATCGTTTAATTTCACGGTGATAGATCGCCTCTCCGGTCTGAATGTTTTCCTCTTTATTCTGCTTATTAAACCAGCTCTTCACTTTATTACGTGCACTGCTACTGGTTAAATACCCTAAATTTGGGTTCAGCCAATTACGGCTGGGTTGCCCATTTTTAATGGCTAAAATTTCAACCTTATCCCCGGTTTTTAACGGTGTGCTTAAGGGCTGTATGCGACCATTCACTTTGGCACCACGACAACGGTGACCAAGTTTGGTATGAATGTTATAAGCAAAGTCTAAAGGGGTTGCCCCTTGTCTTAAGGTGACAATTTCGTTTTTAGGGGTCATTACAAAAATATTTTGGCTTTGTAGCTCGGTGCTAATCTCTTTAAAGACTTCAGGATCACTGGTGTTTTCAAGCAGTTGTCGAACATTTGAGATACTTTTTTCAAGTTTTTTATCAAAGCCTTTACTTTTGTCCCCCTCCTTATAACGCCAGTGCGCAGCAACCCCATACTCTGAGTTGTAGTGCATTTCAGGCGTTCTAATTTGAATCTCAACCGTATGACCTTCAGGACCAATAATCACGGTATGAATCGATTGGTAACCGTTCTCTTTTGGCGTTGCAATGTAATCATCAAACTCTTGTTTAACGTAGTTCCAGCGACTGTGAATAAGCCCTAAGACTTCGTAGCACTCTTTGACCGAGTCGACATAAATTCGGATCGCTCGTAGATCGTACAGCTCATTAATCGGCAACTTTTTACGCTGCATTTTTTTCCAAATACTATAAATATGTTTCGGGCGACCTGAAATTGTCGGTTCAATACCGTGTGATTTAAGTAAGCTACCTAGTATCTCCATGGTGCGCTGAATGTAAGCTTCTCGTTCGGTACGCTTAACATTCAGTTGAGAAGCGATCTCTTTATATTTATCTTCGTGCAAATATCGAAAAGAGAGGTCTTCAAGCTCCCACTTTAATTGAGCAATGCCTAAACGATTGGCTAATGGCGAAAAAATAAGCTCAGTCTCTGAAGCAATTTGATGACAAATTTCAGGATCTTCATATTTCAGGTGGCGTAAGCGTGCAACACGATAAGCCAGTTTAACGATCATAATGCGAATATCAGAGGTCATCGCCAGCAACATTTGGCGTAGCCGTTCATTTTGGACATCATCTTTGCGACGATTAATATCAAACTCTTTAAAGTGGTTGAGTTTTCGAATGCCAGAGACCAGATCGGCAGTGGCTTTTCCAAAGCGTTCTTCAATCATCTCATCGGTGTAGATATTGACTAAATTTTCATCACTGATCAAGGTCGCAATAAGCGTCTCTTCATCCATATTGAGTTGAGAGAGAATTTGGGCGACATCCACACTGCGAACCACAGAGTGTTCGGGGAGGTTTTGCGCTTCTAACGCAATAGAGCAGGCTAATTCGCAACGAATAAGCTGTTCAGAGGTTAAGTCTTCTTCTTTAAAGATTAAGGAAAAAAGCGCTCGGGCAGTTTGCATCTGAAATGAAGTCCATTCAATAATTAATTAAATTAATCGGTCATATTTTGAATGAACCATTCTAACGATTTTTAAATTCAGAGGGTGGTTTTTTAGTCGCTAGAGGAGGGTGAGAGCTATTCCTGTGAATTCCAGCTTTAATCTGAGACCTTTGCACGAAAGGATGCACTGATAAAAAAGGCTGAAATACGCCTGATTTTCGTTGAAAACCTTGCGAATACCTAGGTATTCCCTGCGTTTTCCGCCTCAATCAGTCGCATTTCATCTCTTTTTTCTCTCGCGCCCCTCTCGTGCAAAGGTCTCAATCTGAGGTATATCAACGTTTTTTTTGCATCTCTATCATGCAAAGGATTCATGTCGTTTCTTTTTAAATAACAAATAAAAAGTAAGTTTCGATACTATCTTTATAGTATATTTTACTTAAAATCAAGCTAATTTTAATAAATGAGACTAAATTTTGATTGAAATTAGCTTAATAGACGTTTTAACTTTTGATATTTAATAGTATTCTGTTGCTATTAAATCAATTCACCCGTGTTTGTCCCAAATATTTTTAAGAACATTTAAAGGCTTTTAAACAATTGAAAACCATAAATTGTCATTACACTTCAATTAAGCAACTTACCTCTTTTTTAAAGCGAGAAGACATTCAGGATAATAGTGCACTATTTATTCAAGTTTTTGCTGGGTTTTCAACTGAAAAGTCGATTAAAACATTTCAACGAGAACTCTCTCCTATTTTTAAACATGCGACCCTAATTGGGGTAACATCCGATGGCAATATTATGGATGGAATAATACCTAAGCTAGGGCAAACGACGATCGCATTCACACAATTTAGTAAAACAACACTCACCTCCGGTTTCGTTTCTCATGTAAAAGATGATTTTAAAACAGGTCAAACACTCGGCTTGACGATATCTCAACAGACAACACGAGCAATCATCGCTTTTTCAGATGGCCTAAAAACAAATGGGGAGAAATTTCTTCATGGCCTCTCTAATGCTGTCCCTAACACACCTATTGCTGGCGGAATGGCTGGTGACAGGGGAGAACTACAGCAAACATTTGTATTTACTTTAACGCAAATAACCTCTCATGGAGGGGTTGCGGTTGCTCTGAATGGCAATAGCTTAAGCGTACATACGCATTATAATTTTGGATGGCAACCCATCGGAAAGCAGATGCAAATAACGGAGGCTGATGCAAATATTGTTTATAAAATTGATCATTATCCGACTCAAGACATTTATAAAAAATACTTTGGTGTGAATCAAAAAAGGGGTAACCCTAAGCAAAAAGAAGAGAACGAGATTGATTTCTCTCTTTTTGAGTTTCCACTTGTTAAGTATGAAAGTGGTGAGTATCTGGCTCGTGCCGCCATCGCTTGTTTACCAAATGGCGCCGTTACTTTTGCTGGTAATTTGCATAAAGGCGATACCGTTCGGTTTGCAATTGGAGATAAAGAGAAGATTATTGAAGATGCACAAAACTCTTTAAAAAAACTGGCTAATATTCCTGTTGAGTCAGTATTTATCTACTCATGTACCGCTCGTAGGCGACTGCTAGGCTCTGAAAGTGGCAGTGAGATAGAGGTTTTTAAAGGGCGGTTAAATGTATCTGGATTTTATACCTATGGCGAATTTTTTTATCATCAAGCGCATCATAAAGAGAATTTACTGAATCACTCAATGACCGTTATTGCGCTCTCTGAAACGCCTGATTCTTATATAAACACAATCGGTTCTTCTTATATTACAAGTAAAAAGGAGTCGCCCTCTGCTGCGATCAAGCAACAAGATGACAAGCACTATAGTGGCAGTTACTTAAACTCTTTAGTTGCTATCTCTAATTTTGCCGTCAATATTTCAAAAGACTTCGAATCTCTCAATTCAAAACTGGAAGATGAAGTTAAGAAAAAATCAAAAGCGCTTCTTCGTAAAACGCTTATTGATGACTTAACTCAACTGCCAGGACGCCTCTCATTATTGCAAGAGCTGAATCATTGTCATAATGAAATCTTAATTATTGTCAACATTAATGATTTCTCTAAAATTAATGGTTTTTATGGATTGGATGCTGGAGATGAGTTACTCGCTCAAGTGGCAATCAATTTGAAAAAATTTTTAGCGGTGAATAAAGAGGGATTAGAGCAATCAAAACTCTATAAGCTTCCCTCTGATGAATATGCGATTTTAACCAAATCAATGGATTTTAAGTCATTAGAGCTCGCAATGAGAGCACTGAATAAGCAGGTGTTTTCTCACTCATATCAAATTTTAGGATTTGATATATTGGTTCAGGCGACTTGGGCTTTTAGTCCGTGTGAAGGCTCTGCAAAAACATTAATTCAAGCGGAATTAATTGCTAAAAAAGCACGTTCAAAAAAGCAAAATTTTGTGCACTACTCAGCTGAGAATTTTAAAAACTCTAAACATAAAATACAGTTGGCACACAAGGTTCGTGAAGCGATTTTAAAAAATAGAGTGTACCCTGTTTTTCAGCCTATTTACGACAACAAGACAGGAAAGTTAATAAAGTATGAGTGTTTAGCACGCCTCAAAGAGATGGATGGTACCGTTATTCCGCCTTTAGTTTTTATAAAAGTGGCACAAATGATTCAAATGTATCCCATTGTGACAGAGATAATGATCCATAAGTCCTTTCGAATGTTTCAAGAAACGGAGTTATGTTTTTCTGTGAACCTCTCTCTAGAAGATGTTTTAAGTACGAGCACTCAAAACATGATTTTTGAGGCGATCCAATGTTATGGCGTTGCCAACCAAGTTACCTTTGAAATTTTAGAAACCCAGTCGTTGGAAAATGATTCGGCGATTACACAATTTGTCAGTCGCGTTAAGGCGCTTGGCGCTAAAATTGCGATTGATGATTTTGGAAGTGGCTATGCGAACTTTCAGCACCTCGCTAAACTGCAAGCAGATTACATTAAAATTGATGGCTCTTTGATTAAAATTCTTGGTCAAGATCCCGTCGCACTATCGGTCGTAGAGTCAATGATTCTCTTTGCCAAAAACCTTAATATTAAAGTCATTGCAGAGTTTGTTTGCAGTCGAGAAATTTATGAGCTTGTAAAGAGTGAAGGAATTGACTACAGCCAAGGATTTTATTTAAGCGAGCCCTTGAACGAGTTACCAAGTATTTCTTAACCTTCACACTCCGGTTTGATTTTGATTAATTAGGGGTGTGACCCTCTTAAATAGGCTAAAATACCGCTCATTATTTCAATGAACTGCCCAAAAAAAGGCAGTAAAGATGATGAGTTTATACCTTGCACCCTTTTACTAATAAAAATAAAACACCAACGGATACACAACGCTTAAACAGCGCTAATCAATTCAGCGTCGCCCCCATGCTCGATTGGACCAATCAGCACTGTCGTTACTTTCATCGTCAATTCAGCCAACACGCTTGGTTGTACAGCGAAATGGTGACCACGGGTGCGATCATTTATGGCGATAATTTACCGCGTTTTTTAGGGCATGATGACACGGATATTCCGGTGGTATTGCAACTGGGCGGAAGTGATTTAGAGGCACTGGCGCAATGTGCGATACTTGGTGAACAGTGGGGCTATTCTGAAATCAATTTGAATGTCGGGTGCCCAAGTGACCGCGTGCAAAACAATATGATCGGGGCTTGCTTGATGGCACACCCTGAGTTAGTTGCAAGCTGTGTAACGGTGATGAAGGCGAAGGTAGCGATTCCCGTTACGGTGAAGTGTCGTGTTGGGATTGATGACGATGAAACCTTTGAAGTGTTGCATCATTTTGTCAGCACCTTAGCCAAAACGGGCGTAGATGGTGTGATTATTCATGCGCGAAAAGCGTGGCTACAAGGGTTGTCACCAAAAGAGAACCGCGATGTACCGCCATTAAAGTACGACTGGGTACATCAAATTAAACAGTTTTTTCCAGATCTTTCGATCGCCATCAATGGTGGAATTAGCTCCTTAGCACACGCCTTAGAACATTTAGAATCTTACCCTTCAACAGAGTTCAATCAAATGTTACCCGCAGTAGATGGCGTGATGTTAGGGCGTGCTATTTATGAGCGTCCTTATTTATTGGCTGAAGTAGACCAACAGTTTTATAATAGTACGCAACCTGTATTGAGTAGAGAGCAGGTGTTACACCGCATGTACCCCTATATTGAGTCGCATTTAATAGGGGGGGGAAAATTAAATCAAATCACTCGTCATATGTTAGGGCTGTTTCATGGGCTACCCGGCGCACGTATGTGGCGACGATACCTGTCTGAAAATGCCTTTAAAGAGGGGGCAGGGCTTGAAGTGGTTGAAGCGGCATACCAGTTAGTACGCAATGAAATACAGCGAATTGAAGCGAATCCATGATTTTTTTAGACGTTCCCTTTAGAGAGAAAGATCAGGCAAAGCAGCTAGGAGCGCGTTGGGATGCGACCAGTAAAAAATGGTATGTACCCGCGGAGCTTTCAGAAGAGATTGAGCGATTTCAAAAGTGGCTGCCAACGGAAGAACGTTCTGCCAACCCAATACATTCATCTCAAAATGTAATCTCACAACGGGATGTGTTTTCAGAGGTGCAAACACCTTCGAATGCCTCTGATAAAGGCATTGAACTGTCTAGCTTGTTACGAAATATTCAAACCGCCTTACGGCAACGCTTTCCTGGTGCCGTCTGGGTAAAAGCAGAAATTGCCAATTTAAATACTCGGCGTGGCCACGTCTATCTAGAGTTAACCGAAAGCAATGCACAAGGCAAAGCCATTGCGAACTGTCGTGCGATGATCTGGCAACGTCAAGCAACGGCACTATTACAGCGATTTGAGAGTGAAACGGGCAGTCCGTTAGCCATTGGACAAAAGGTGTTATTGCTTGCAGAAGTCAGTTTTCATGAACAATACGGCTTTTCAATTGTTATTCAGGATATTGACTCCAGCTACACTTTGGGCGCGTTAGAGCAAAAGCTAAACGAGCTTAGAAAGCAGTTGATTCAAGAAGGGCTGTACCAACAAAACAAACAGTTTGTCTTACCGAGTGATTTTTTTAGAGTGGCGGTGATTGCTCCGCCTGATGCCGCAGGCTTAGGTGATTTTAGAGCGGATGCCGACACGTTACAGGCGAATAAGCTGTGTGAGTTTCACTATTTTTACAGCGCCTTTCAAGGTGAGTCGGTTGCCAAAGAGATGCAGGCAGCCTTTCAAGCCGTTCATGCACTGCACCAATCCAAACCGTTTGATATGTTGGTGGTGATTCGAGGCGGGGGAGCAAAATTAGATTTACACATGCTTAACTTCTATTCACTGGCAAAACTGTTCTGTGAAGCGGAGCTTCCGGTAATTACCGGCATCGGCCATGAGAGAGATTCGACCATTTTAGATGAGGTATCGAATCAATGCTTTGATACGCCAAGTAAAGTGATTGGTTATATTCGCCATGAAATTGTTCAGCAAGCCCAGCAAGCTCAAGCGAATTGGAAAAAAATTGAACACGCCAGCTTGTTGTCGGTAAAGCAGTTAGAGCAGTCTCTTGCACATTTAAATCAGCGTATTCAACAGAGTAGCCATCGTACACTGTTTCGTTGGAAACAGCAGTTAGCGCCTTTAAACGCAGAAATTCGGCGATTAAGTGAACGTCAACTTCAGTTTAAAACACATCACTTAAACGATTTGATGAGCACGATTGAGATGCAGTTAACCAGTCGAATCGCACTGAAACGGATGACGCTTGAACAGCAACAGCAAGCCATTCAAGTGGGCGCAAATAGAGCCGTGATCCAGTACAAACAACAGATTCAGCAGTGGATTGCGCTTATTTTAAGTTCAGGTCCTAAAACCCAATTGAATAGGGGGTTTAATATTGCTAAAAACCCCAGCAACCATAAACCGATTACCACCGCCAAAGAGGCGATTGCCACCAAAAAACTACAACTTGAGTTTATTGACGGTACTGTGTTTGCGGAGATTGCAACGGAAAAAGGCGTGTTAAAAAAATCAAAAGAAGGAGTGTCCAAATGACGCAACAGACCCCAGAAAGTTTTAAAGAGAACTATCAAAAGTTGCAAGAGATTGCTCAAAAGCTATCGGATTCATCCGAGGTGGATATTGATGAATTAGTGCCGATGGTCGATGAAGCGACACGTGCTTATCAACTGTGTAAATCTCGAATTGAAGCCGTTGAATCGGCGTTAGCCAACCGTTTAGAACATGATAATCCGCAAGATAAGGAGCTAGAAAACCATGATGAAAGCAACGATTTACCATAACCCAGTCTGCTCTAAAAGCCGTGCAAGTCTTGAAATATTGAAAGATCAAGCGGGCTTGGAGATTGAAGAAGTTCGCTACCTTGAACAAACGCCCAGCAAAGAGACATTAAAAAACCTTTGCACGCTGATGTCGGTTTCACCCCTTGAAATTATTCGAACGGGCGAGGCGCTCTTTAAAGCGCTGGGCTTGAGTAAAAGTGATCAAAAAACGGACGATGAGTGGTTAGAGATATTAGCACAGCATCCTAAGTTAATTGAGCGTCCGATTGTACAGATTGGCAACCAAGTCGTCATGGGCAGACCGCCTGAAAATATATTTACGATTTTGCCAAAGTCGTAAATTAGCCATCAAGCATTTTACCTGTGTAGGCAGTGAAAAGCATTTGCTGCCAATTTCTTTTTTATCATGCATTCAAACTAAATTCAAATTTGTTCATTTTCTAAGTTCCGAAATCTAAATAAATCGCTGTGTAAAAAAGCAGGGGGGATAACACCCATTAAGACGATTTAAAACAAGTACCAATTTAACATAATATACATTATACGAACTATACGGTTAATTTTTTACCCCCCATTAACCTTAGATATCTAAAGCATAAATCTTGTTTTTGTGTTTAATTTCAATTGGTTAATAAAATACACTCAACCAAGTCAATTAAATCAGTGCATGATTCTGGTTACGCTGATAATCAATATTTAGCTTAAAAACACACGACTCATCATGAATTTTTTATGTGCTTAAAGGTATTTTAGATTATGATAACTCAATATTATTTTGGTGTTATTCATTACATATAAGATATAAGGAGTTGTTTTTCAGATGGCACTCATGCCCGGCTTACAAATCAATATTGGCCAACAGCTAAAATTGACCCCTCAACTACAGCAGTCGATTAAAATTTTGCAATATTCTGCGTTAGAGGTGCAGCAAACCATTGAAGCCACCCTTGAGGTCAATTACCTTCTTGAGCTGGAAGAGGATCAACTCTCTGAGAGTGACAACGAGTCCTTAGAGGCTTTGGCCGAAAAAACTGAAGAAAAATCAGAGTCTCAAGAAAGTAATAGTGCCGATGAACAGCCCGTTGATCTGAATGATAACTCCGAAGCGTTATCAGCAGATCTAGAAATCGACTGTAACTGGGATGAGGTGTATTCCGATCATACCCCTATCACCAGCAGTCAATCGGCAGAAGATTATGTCAGTGCTGAAACCTATACCGCATCCGAAAAAACCCTTCATGATCACCTGTTTTGGCAGTCCGATATCTACCCTTGGGAGGATGGACTAGAAGTTTTGGCCTCTTACATTATTGATGACATTAATGAGGAAGGCTATCTCTCTTCCGACCTAGACGCCCTACTCGCCTCAATTAATCAAAATGAGTTGCCAGAAACCCCCTATACGATTGAAACGCTTTTAGAGGTGTTAACGGTTATTCAGCAATTTGAACCAACCGGGGTTGGTGCTCAAAGTGTCCAAGAGTCGTTATTGTTACAATTGAAGTCCCTGCCAAACAATCCTTTTGTGGTGACGGCAAAGCAATTGATTTCAGAACATTTTGACTGGCTCTCTTTTCATGATCATAAACGCATTAAAAAATTCTACAGCCTAAATGATAAAGAGCTCATTACGCTGTTAAAGTTAATTCAATCTCTAAACCCTAGACCTGGTCGCGACTTTTCATCAACGCAATCCGAAATCATTATTCCTGATCTTAAGATCAAACGGACAAAAAAGGGTTGGTTAGTGGAACTCAATGCCAATGCATTCCCTCGGTTAGCCATTAACTCAACCTATGTAGATTTGACCAAGACCCTAAACGATAGTGAGCAGAGTAAAAAAATAAAAGAGCAGCTCATTGAGGCGAAAGGATTAATTAAGAGCATTCACAGCCGCGGTGAAACACTGTTACGCGTAGGACGCTTTATTGTTGAAAAGCAGAGTCAATTTTTTGAAGAGGGTGAGCAGGCAATGCAACCTTTGGTGTTAAGAGAGGTAGCTGATTATTTAGAACTGCATGAATCCACTATTTCACGTGCAACCACACAAAAATATATGCAGACCCCGCGTGGCACCTATGAGTTAAAATACTTTTTTTCAACGGGGGTCAGTCAATATGGCAGTGCTGATCAGTCTGCAACAGCCATTAAATCTCATATAAAATCTCTTATTGATAAAGAGGATCCTAAAAAACCGCTAAGTGACAATAAATTAATGGCACTGTTAGAAGAGCGAGAGATTACGGTCGCACGTCGAACCATTGCAAAGTATCGTGAAGCATTAAACATCCCCTCTTCCAGTGAACGTAAAAAATTAAACCAGTTTAAATTATAAGAGCCCTATGAACCGAATCCATACCGAACAAATTCAAGAAGTCGCTCAACAAAAGTGGCAGCATCAAGCACAAGTTAAAGAGTACATGTCGGCGGTTAACCCGCCAATGCCGGCCATTGACGTAATTGCTTATCCAAGTCATTTGCATGAATCAGGGGAGACCCAAATTATTCCCTTCGACCTCTCGGAGACCTTAAAAAGCAATGGGTCTGCAACCTCCCCTAATCTGATGGCGAGTTTTATTCATATTTGTGGTGGAGAGGTACTCAAAACAGATGCTAAGGCGACCTCTCAAGTTTTTTATGTCATTCGTGGTTCTGGACGCACGCAGATGCAACAGGGAACCATCGAGTGGAAAGCGGGCGATCTATTTACCCTTCCTGCATTACCCGATGCGATACACACGGCAACCTCCGATGCGGCACTTTACTGGGTGCATGACGCGCCACTGTTGGCCTATTTAGGCGTTGAACCTTCTAAGCCACGTTTTGAACCTGTCTTGTATACAAAAGAGTTTTTAACCAACGAGCTCGCCGAAGTTCGTAAAGAGGCAGAAGGACGAAACCGAACAGGGTTTTTACTCTCCAATCCTAACTTTCCCATCACAATGACCTTAACACATACCTTGTGGGCGTTGTACAATGTACTGCCTGCTGGCGTGACCCAAAAACCGCATCGTCATAACTCCATTGCGTTGGATCTTTGTGTCTCGGCCAGTGAAAACACTTACACGTTAATAGGCAAAGAGATTGATGATGAAGGAAACATTATCAATCCGATTAAAGCGGTTTGGACCTCAGGCTCTGCTTTTATTACCCCCCCAGGCTGGTGGCACTCTCACCATAATGAATCGAACGAAGATGCGATTGTGTTACCGATTCAAGATGCGGGCTTAATTATGAACATGCAAGTGTTAGACTTTCAACACATTGTGTAATATTTGGAAAAAACCTATGCAAAATACTGATTTTCGTATTGCGGTCATCGAAGATGATCTGATTCAACTGGAAAGCTTAGTCACTGTTTTAGAGCAACAAGGCTTTACGGTTGATGCCTTTGATAATCGACAAAGTGCTGAAGAGAGCTTTGCTAAATCATTACCTAACCTCGTTATCTCCGATATTATTTTAGGCTCTGAAGTGGATGGAGGCTTTGATTTAGCCAAACACCTTTTAGGCTATAAACAAGCCATTCCAATTATCTTCTTATCCGAAAGGCAGTCGGAATTTGATATTTATACCGGTCATGCATTAGGTGCGATTGATTACCTTCCTAAACCGATCAGCCTTAACATGCTCATTGTTAAAGTGAAAAACTTGTTGCGGATCACTGGAAACAATCAAGCGCAAAATGATGAAGGTGAAACCTCTAAAATTGAACATTTAGAGCTCGCACTTGATCAGTACAAAGCGTATTGGCATGAACAACCTTTAGAGTTAACCGCAACCGAGTTTGAAATGTTAAAGCAGTTTGCGCTTGCCGGTGAAAACAGTGTGGTCTCTTATGAAGCACTTCAAGCTTCAACACAGGGCGTGGTTGAGCGTAATACCATTAACACCCATATTTGCCGAATTCGTAATGCGTTTAAAAAGATTACCCCTGAATTTAACTTAATTCATAATGAGTATGGGCGTGGTTATAGCTGGAAAAAGAAAACGAAGTAACAAAATACAATAATGAGAAAGGCGTGGATATTGGAATATGGCTTTAAAATCACTTAATTTACGTCTTTCGATCCGAACACGTTTTTTTGTTTTACTGTTACTGCTAACGATACTGCCCTTTTTAGCCTATCGTTTTGCGATTGATTTAAATCGCATTATGCTAACCAACCAGGCGATTATTCAGCAACAAACGGCTAAAAATCTCTCGCTTATTTTAGAAAATCGTCCTGATCTTTGGGCGCTCCAAATTCAAGCGGGTACGCCCACTCAGTTACCGCATTTAAATTTAAATAACTCTGTCATTTGGGTGGTCAATGCCAATGGTAAAACCACCTATGTGGTTGGTCAGTTACCAGACTTAAATCAAGACTCTCAAGTAGATTTTTTTACCCTTGTGGGGAAAACGCTAATCAAAACATTAGCCACGTTTATTCCCTACTCATTACCTTACCCCTACCCTCAAAGCAAAACGCCTGAATTAACCCTCATTCAAAATGCCTTTCAAGGGAAGACCATTCAGCAATATCGTATGGACGACAATAATAAACCGATCTCTTTGATGGCCGCAACGCCTCTGCGTTTTAATAATCGAGTCATTGGGACATTGGTGTTAGAAGAGCGCATGGAAACCTTATTTAGCGCAAGTCTCAACTATTTTTATCGCATAGTCGGGATTGGCTCGATTATATTTTTAATTGTTATCATTGGCGCAATTATCCATACCGCCTCACTTTCGAATAGAATCTTACGGTTAGACAATGATGTTAAAAAAATGTTTAACTTTAAGGGGCAGCTAAATGATCTCGAATTTCCCGATAAAATGAATATGTATTATGAAGATGAGCTGTCTGACTTAAGACACCATATCCATGAAATGTTAAAGCAGTTAGGGGCTTATGAACGCTATCTCAAACAGCTTCCTAAAACATTAAGGCATGAGTTGCATAACCCAATGAATCGCTTATCTATGGCGTTAAGTCTACTGGAAAATGATGTACAGCATATCCAACTGGGCTATGCCCAGCATGCCTTAGCCCAATTAACCTTAATTATTGCTTCTTTATCCGAAGCAACCAGTATTGAAGACAGCTTAAAAAATCAAACGCCAGAGCCATTTCCCATTGGTTTGATGTTAAACCACTATATGCAAAATAACATCGATCTGCATCCAGAGTGGAATCTTAAATACATTAACCAAGGTGTTTCAGACGACATCATGGTGTTAGGTGATGGCTTTATGATTGAGCAACTGCTCGATAAGCTGATTAGTAATGCAAAAGATTTTTCAGACAACCAAATTCCTATTACAGTAAAGACTGAATTAAAAGATCAAAAAGTGATTATTAGCATCGAGAATTCTGGGGCTTTATTACCAGAAGGCTATGAGCAACATATTTTTGAAGGGATGACCTCCATTAGAGAGATGAATCAAGATGAACATGCTCATTTAGGGTTGGGCTTATACATCGCTAAATTAATTGCAGATTATCATCATGGTCAAATTTATGCTGAAAATTTCCATGAGTATCATGGTCAACCCCTTCATGGAGTTCGCTTTACACTGGAGTTACCCATACTTAAAACAGTTGAAAAAACCTTATAAAATTAGATCTCTTTAGCTTATTTTTATAATCGAGAAGAAAGATCCTTAACCTTACGAATCCAAGGAGAGATCCCAGATTCCGCCTTTATTTTTTTAGCCAGTTCACTGGCTTGTTTACGATCTGCAAACGATCCCATAACCAAAACATAATTGGTTACGCCATTTCGAGTTTGAGGCACAATTCGTACATTTTGTAGCTGCTTTTTCTTAACGATCTCTTTTAAGGAGTGTGCTTCAGGCATACTGGCTAACTGCAAGGTATAGTGCTGCGCGGGTTCATTCGTTAACCACTTTACATCAGCGCTGTAGTGTTTAAGGGGCGCTTTCGCTTCAACAGGAGGCTTAGGAGATTCGACAGATTGAACCAATCGAACCAAGGGTTGCTCAATTACAGGTTTTTTAAGCGCTGAAATCGAGGGGGTTTTTACCGTTGGTGCAACAGGTTCGGTTATTGAAATTTTCTCCCCCCCTTGCTGTATTTGCGCTAGATGGCTTAAGATGGCTTCTAGCTTTTGGTCAATTCGGGCTTCTAATTTTTCAGTGTAACGCTTAAGGCTTTGATCTAAAACAGATTTAGTCACCAGTTGATCTGCTGAAGCGCTGGGGACTGTGGTTGATTCGGTTAGGACGCTCGCTTCTTCAGTAACCGCATGGTTCTGAACCGTGTTTTCTAATGTGGCTGAAGAGACCGCGAGTTTATCGACTTGAGTTTTTAAAGCCGACACCTGAGACTCTAAAGCAAATATTTTATCTTCTAATGCAACAAACAGTTCAACTTTACCGCCCGTTGCAATATTTTGTTGCAGTGCCACCATATCTGATTGAATGGTCTGCATTTGAGCTACGGAGTTTTCATGTGCGCTTAATACGCTTTGAAGCTCTTTATAAATACTATTGTAAGCGATGTAAATAACACCGAGCAGGGTTAGCATTAACGTCAGTACAATTAGACCACCAAAGAAAGGCGCTTTACTTCTTGCTGGCTTAAAGACTTGAGATTGGTAGTTCGATTTTGACTGTGTTTTATTAGGCGTTGTTCTCATCTTTTTATCCGATTTTGAGGCTGGCATAATCTCTTCGGCGGCATTTAACCAGCTTTTTAAAGAGGGTTGCTCTGTTTTGGTTGTATCCCCTGAAAATTTTTGGGCTTTATTCTCGATCTCTTCAAGAATTTTAGCTCTTTCTGCTTCAAGTTCTGAGATGGTTAATGACATTTTTTAAAATAAACCTCATGGCCTAATACCCCTCGATAAAAACACGACATAGGTGTTCTGAACGTGGGATTAGGACGATGTTAAAAACAACATTTATTGTATACCCAAATTACTAGAAAATGCGGAATTTTTGAGTCTGGCAACTCTCAAAAGGTGTAACACAGTCTTGTGGTTTCATCTGGGATCAAAAAACTGCATTTTCTCGTCGTTTGGGTATAAAATGCTTTACAGTAAAAAAAGTCTGAAAAAACATTTCCCTCATCCCTGCCGTTTGAGGAATCACTTTGGAGCGATAAAAATGCCTGATATGGAAAGCGTAGGTTCTGCGTTATTGTTAACCCTTGGATTTGTGACCGTATCCATTATTATTGTTGGACTTGCCATGTGGGGCGTTTTTCGATTTTTTAAAAATAATGAAAATAACGAAAAATAAATCTACATAAATTGACCACGAACATAGCACCAACGATTCGCTTGATTTCGAGCGAAAAAACTTCGCTCTCTTAGTTGTAGGCATTCAAACTCGACTTGATAACTTGCGGTAAACGTCACCCACCCCTCGCGATCTTTTTTACAGCCCTTTTTTTTTACCTTCAATGGTTAGCCCTGTCCAACGAATAGTTGGATCAAACTCAATTGTCTTAGGACGCTCTGCGGCACACCACGTTTGTAATAAGTAAGGCGCGAGCTGTTTTGCATAGGCTACATAACGTGAACGCATGAGCTGTTCGGCGGTTTCAGGAAAAACCTCTCCGTTGTGAAAAGGAAAACAACAGCGGTGGTATGGCTGTTCTGAACCACATAAACAACTCACTTGAAGAGGCTCATTTAATAACGGCACGACGGTATACTCTTTTTAATCGCAAGGATAATAAAATAGCCGCTAATAATAGCCCCAAGACAATCCCTAACCAAAAGCCTTGAACACCCATCGGGGCAAAAATCCAGTCGGTAAAGGTGAAAACATACCCCAAGCCCAATCCAATGCCCCAGTAACTCACAAACGTCACCAGCATGGTGATGGTGGAGTCATGAAAGCCTCTTAATGCCCCTGCCGCCGTCACCTGAATGGCATCAAACACTTGATAAATGGCGGCAAAGACCAATAAAGAAGCCGCTAAATAAAGAACCTCTGAGTCTTTTGAGTACAAACCGACAATATCCATTCGTAAAAAATAACTGATGAAGGCTAAAAATAGACCTAAAATAACCGCAAAGAGAAAGCCTGTGATTAAACTTAAGCGTAATTGAGCGGGGTTATTTTCACCATACCCCAGCCCAACTCGAACGGTCAGTGCCATCGCAAAGCTGAGCGGAACCATAAAGGCAAGCGAGGTAAAATTAATCGCAATTTGATGACCAGCGATCACTACAGCGCCTAACGGAGCGACAAAGAGCGCAATCATACTAAAGAGACTGACTTCAAACAGTAAAGCAAAGGTGGTTGGGATGCCTAACATTAAGATCGGTTTTAGTCCCGTTGTCCAGTTGATTCCGAGTACGCTTTTTTGAAGCGCAAGAAAGGGTTGAGTCAACTTTGATTTAACCACATATAAAATGCTCAACAGCAACATAACCCACATGACAATACTGCTCGCCACGCCACAACCTGCCGCGCCCATCGGTTCAATTGGCCCCATGCCATAGATAAAAATGGCATTTAATGGTACATTTAAAAACAGGGCGAAAAAGCTAATCCACATGGTGGGCAGTGTGGTGCCAAGCCCTTCCCAGAAAAAACGTAATACTTGGTACAGCGCAATGGCCGGCATCCCGAATGCAATATAAAAAAGGTAATCTCGTGTGAGTTGATAAACGACTTCATTTAAACTCAGCAGATCTAACACCCACTCTAAGTTCATTAAAATAGCTAAGCTTAACCCACCTAACGGCAAAGAGAGCCATAACCCTTGGTTTAGATAACGGGTAATTCGTTCGGGTTGCGACTCCCCCAATGCTTTGGCAACCAACGGGGTAATCGCCAATAAAATACCCGTTGAAAACATAAACACGGGCAACATAATGCTGGTACCCAACCCGATTGCGGCAAGATCATTGGTACCAACCTGACCCGACATAATCGTGTCTACCACCCCGAGCCCGGTCAATGCTAATTGTGCTAATAAAATAGGCAGTGCCAACTTTAACAGTAACCTTGCTTCCGTTTTGATTGCCATCCTCTGCATTAATCAGATCTATTCTGTCTGTTTTTAGCGGACTTTTCTTTTGTATTTTCTGTATTTTCATTATCCGTATTATCGGCATGGGGCTCGGTTTTATTCCAATACTGCTCTCCATGTGTCTCTTCTTGACGCTTTATCTCTTCGCCATGCTGTTGGTTTTCAAGTGAATATGGAACCATCGCATGAGGTAAAAAAAAGATGACTAACCACTTACAAATCCAATAGGCACATGCATACACAATCACCGTAAACATAAAGATCAACGGCAAGCCCAAGACAAAATCGACCAGTTGTGCGTCACCGGAAAGTATTTTGCCAAAAAATGCTTTTTCAATAAACGTAAAATAGAGCCAAGCCAATACAATAACCAAGCTGAACATCACGGCATAACGATGGAGTTTAGGTTCAATACGGTAGTGCCTAAAGAGATCAAACATATTTTTTAGTACTCTTAAAAGGTTAATATCCAATCTATTTGGAAATGACGTGTTTCAGGGATAAGCTGACGTTATGGGATTTTTTGAAAAAATAGCCACTGTAAAGCAATGTAAGTTGCTGCCACCTTAAACTCGGCATTAAGTAGCATCTGTTTTGCTTTTTTAAAGCTCAGCCTAACCACTTTAATATCTTCATGCTCAGACTCAAGTCCCGCATATTCTGGAATGGTATCGACAGAGATTTCCGCCGCATACAAGTGTAAAATTTCGCTGCACGCACCGGGAGAGGGGTAAAATTGGCAAACATACTCTAATTCTTGAATAACCGCTCCTGTCTCCTCGTGTGCTTCTCGAACGCCCGCTTCTATGGGCGATTCACCGACATCAATCATGCCTGCCACGGGCTCGAGTAACCATGCTTCAGACTGGCTACCTGCTTGTGCACTCAGCAGTGCGCCTGCCCGACACTGCTCAACGAGCACCACTTGCTCATTGGCTAAATCGTACAACAACACTACAACTGCTTCGCCACGCTGAAACAGCTCTCGACTAAACGTTTCTGTCCAGCCACCCGTATAAAGCGTATGTTTAAAGTGAACGACATTTAACTTAAAGAAACCGCTATAAGGTGTTTTAATTGTTTGGATTTTAAAGTTTTTTAAAGGCATTTAAATTTTCTCCCCCCCTATTCTCATTCAAAGAGAACCTCCTACTGAATTTCAATCATTGGAACACGAGAGGTAATGCCGCATAGCAGCTCATAACTAATGGTATTAGCATGTTTGGCAATTTCATCTACGGATAACGCCCCACCCCACAGAGTGACTAAGCTGCCAATTTGAATCTCACGACTGTACTTGGTAATATCGACCGTAATCATATCCATTGAGACGCGTCCAATTAACGGAACTCGCTTGCCATGAATCAGAACAGGTGTTCCTGTTTTTGCATGTCTTGGATAGCCATCACCATACCCGATGGCAATGATGGCAATACAGGTCTCTTCAGTGGCTTGCCAGTCATTACCATAGCCAACAAACTCCCCTGCATTAACCCACTTAATGGCAATCACTTCGGACTCTAAGCGCATAACAGGTTTTAATTGCGTTAACGTATTTGGAGAGTCGAGGGGTTGTCCTGCGCCATATAATAAAATACCTGGGCGCACCCAGTCGTAGTTTGATGATTCATACGCCTGAAGTCCGGCGGAGTTATTTAAGCTTTTTGAAAAGCTAAATTTTTCAGTTACTTGGCGAAAGGCGTTTATTTGTTTTTGAGTAAATTCAATGGCGGTGCTATTTTGCTCATCTGCTGAAGCCAAGTGTGACATTAAGTGAACCTGAAATGAATTTAGGTTCTGCTCAAGTCGTTGGATAACAGAAGGAACTTGATCGACTGAGAAACCTAAACGGTGCATTCCAGTATCTATTTTTAGCCAAATTGTCATAATGGTACGGGTTTGATACGCCAACAGCCACTGCAACTGGTGCTCAGAGTGAACCACAATGTCTAAACGATTTTGGATTGCCAGAGGCAGTTCAACCTCTGAAAATAGCCCTTCCAGTAGTAAAATTCGATGTAGAAAGCCTTTTTGACGCAACTGTAACGCTTCATCCATTGACGCCACACCGAATCCATCCGCACCCACCAACTGCTGTGCAACACGACAAATACCATGCCCATACCCATTGGCTTTCACCACGGCTAATATTTTGCTGTTGGGTGCAAACGTTTTTGCTATTTTTAAGTTATGTCGTAATGCCGGTAAATGAATGTACGCTCTGGCTGGGCGGTAAAACATCTTTTATGCCTCAACAAATGTATTGCTAATAATGGCCATCATTGACCTCAAACCCCGCATGATTTTCAAACCGAGTGTACTCACCAATAAAGGTGAGTCGAACCGTACCCAAAGCTCCGTTTCGGTGTTTTCCTAAAATAATTTCAGCGGTTCCCTTGTCTTCACTCTCAGGGTTATAGACCTCATCTCGATAGATAAAAATAATTAAATCAGCATCTTGCTCAATAGCACCTGACTCTCGTAAATCTGACATAATCGGACGTTTATTCGGACGCTGCTCAAGACTTCGATTTAACTGTGACAGTGCAATAACGGGGATTTCTAGCTCTTTTGCTAAGGCTTTAAGGCCACGAGATATCTCTGAAATCTCATTAACGCGATTTTCTGAACTGGCGGAACCTCTCATTAACTGAATATAATCGACAACAATAAGTCCCAGCCCAGTCACTTTAGACTCAGGGTTTTCATGCCCCGCTTCCTGCGCCTCTTTACGTTGCATCTCTCGAACGTCTTTATCAATACGGCGCGCGCGCGATCGAAGTTCGGTAATCATTAAGGCAGGGGTATCATCAATAAAAATTTTAGCTTGTGACAACACGTTAATGGCTTTATTTAATTTAGGCCAATCGTCTTGTGCCAATTTTCCGGTTCGCATCCGACCCGCATCAATACGACCAATGGAACTAATCATTCGCATTGCTAATGACTCTCCGGGCATTTCCATACTGAATACCGCAACCGGTGCATTGTTTTTGCAAGCAATATTTTCAGCAAGATTCATCGAGAACGTGGTTTTACCCATCGAAGGACGACCCGCAACAATAATTAAATCAGATTTTTGCAACCCTGCGGTTAACTCATCAAATTCCGTTAAGTGGGTCTCTTGCCCCGTAATACTACCATCAGTATTAAACAACTCGTCAATTTTATTGATGGCGGCCTCCAATAGCGTATCCATCGTTTTATACTGACGCTCTTTCCCCTCTCCATGTTCAGCAATGGCGTTAATTTTAGACTCAGCAATGTCTAAAATTTCTCGAACGTCCCGCCCTTCTGGGTAGTATGCCGTTTCTGCCACTTCATTGCTGGCTTTAATCAACCCGCGCAATATGGCTTTGTCTCGAACCAGCTGTGCGTAATATAAAATATTGACAGCACCCGGTGTATTTTTCACTAACTCAATCAGGTAGGTTTTGTCACCCGCCACTTCTAACTGTCCTGTCGCCTCCAAATGGGCAACACAAGCAACCAGATCAAACGGTTTATTATTACGACTAAGGTCGGTAATCACAGAAAAAATCGCTTGATGTTGCTTGGTATAAAAATCCTTTTGATTGACGATCCCCATCACATCGTCCAGCACCTCATTAGCAAGCATTAACCCTCCAATCACCGACTGCTCCGCTTCTAAAGAGTGGGGGGGAATTTTAAATAATTCATCAGTGGTCTTGGTGAGGGATGGTTTATGCTTCATAGTACAAATAGGATCCAATTTAAACGCTTAAGAAAAGGGAGGCTATTATAACAACACGGGTCGATCTCCCCCCGTTTTTTTAAGCCAAAAAAAAGCGAGCCCATTCACATGGACTCGCTTTTTAATAAAGCTATTAAGCGGTAATAAATTACGCTTCGATCGCTTTCACTTCAACGGTGATTGAAGCCACAACATCGGTATGTAATTGAATATCAATTTCATAAGTACCGACATGGCGTAAAACACCATCAGGCATACGAACATCACGACGTTCAATTTCAAAACCTGACGCTTTAAGTGCATCCGCAATATCTTGCGTACCGATAGAACCGAATAACTTACCTTCGTCTCCAGCCGTTGCTTCAAGTGTTGTGACTTGACCATTTAAGTTTTCAAAAATACCTTGTGCAACAGCCAGTTCAGCTGCAGCGGCTTTTTCAAGCTCAGCGCGAATTTCAGCAAATGCTGCAATATTCTCTTTTGTCGCTGGTTTTGCTTTCCCTTTAGGGATCAAGAAGTTACGTGCGTAACCTGACTTAACAGAAACTTGATCGCCTAAAACGCCTAAATTTTGTACTTTTTCAAGCAGAATAACATTCATAGCTTAAACCTCTATAATTCTTCTTTTTTCCATCGGTTTCGAAAATCCATCCAAGTATCGACTAAACCAATGGTTGCTAATATCAGCATTGTTTGTGGAAATATAAATAACAGGATATAAAGCCCAACCAACCACACGTTATGCATTTTTTTAATACTTACTGTGTGGTGTGCAATGGCAATGCCTTGAAACATTAAGCCAACAATAACCACTGCCGTTAAATCTGAAACTAACCCGTTACCCTCACCTAAAGCCAATCCAAGAATGGCTAAAACAATCGCAACATATGCGGTTGTTTTAGGTAAGCGTAACTGATAAAAATCAGTTTTAAACTGACCGGGGTGGTACAGTTCACTTTGCCACCAGCGCCCAATGGTTAATATCGAAAACCATAAAATAATGGCAAAAACTGCCAATAACATGGTTACTATATCCATCATTTTAGTAATCAACTCGAGTTGATAATCAACTCCAGAAGTTGCTAAAACGGGCGCGATGTACTGGTTAAACTGAGCTAACCACCACTCACTTGGGTTTGGTATCATTAGGTAGAACCCAATTAAACCAAGCCCTGCAACGACCATCGCAAACTGCAGTGCCGCGGCCAATGAGTTCGTCTGTCTTAAAATAACACTCATGACCCAAATGGGTAACATGTACTCCATTATCGCCAGTATTGCTGGCCAATAAGTACCTGTCACCATAAGCGTCAGTACAATATTTACCAGTGAAGCCCAAGTAAGTGTTTTAAAGCCATCCGTCACCGAAATACGTAAGGTGACTAAGGCAACAATAGCGCCCACTAGTAGACCAAACGGGGCAATAAAAACACTCAACGCTGAGAAAATACACACTGCAATTAGAGCCTGCATTGGCCCTTTCATTGAATACGTTGCAATTCCTAGCATGGTAACCTTGTTATTTTTTCTTACACAAATAGTTTATTTATGCTGATCGGTATATGGCAATAACGCAAGGTAACGCGCGCGTTTAATTGCTGTTGCTAGCTGACGCTGATACTTAGCACTGGTTCCTGTAATACGGCTAGGAACAATTTTTCCTGTTTCCGTAATATAAGATCTCAAGGTATCTAAGTCTTTATAGTCAATTTGTTTCACGCCGTCTGCAGTAAAACGACAGAATTTTTTTCTTCCAAATCCTCTAGCCATTTTTAGCTCCTTGTGAACGTGAGTCACGACGTTTATCAAATTTTTCATCTTTTTTAGCAAGCATAACAGAAGGTTCTGTTATGGCTGTTTTTTGCTTAACAACCATGCTACGTAATACCGCATCGTTGTAATAAAAAGCATTTTCAAGCTCATCAAGGGCTTCTTGACCACACTCGATGTTCATTAAAATATAATGTGCTTTATGTACCTTGTTAATTAGGTAAGCAAGTTGACGGCGACCCCAGTCTTCTAAACGGTGGATGCTTCCACCCGACTGTTCAATAAGCGCGCGGTAACGTTCTAGCATTGCAGGAACCTGTTCAGACTGATCAGGATGCACTAGAAATATAACTTCATAATGACGCATTCATCTCTCCTTTTGGATTATAAAAAGCCTCCTGATACTGTCAACAATAATCGATTTATCCATTATTTACACAGCACAGTGAGACAAGGATATTTCAAGCAAAGTGCCCGAAAGGCGCGAATTATACTCCAAACGTGAAGACAGTTCAACCCAGATCTTATGCTATAGAAACGCGATATGATGTGTAAAGCACTAACTTTACTTTAAAATCAATTGCTTACGAGTAATACCTGTATCTAAGCACCGGGATAGGCATCCAATCACAAAGAGGCATTAATCGCCTTTAAGGTGGCCACAGGATCATTCGATTGTGTAATCGGACGACCGATAACGAGATAGCTCGCACCAGACGCGATGGCTTCTTTGGGGGTCATAACACGTTTTTGATCATCTAGACGACTGCCTTCGGGTCGAATACCGGGCGTTACCAAACAGAATGTTTCACCAACGGTTTGACGTAATAAGACCACCTCTTGAGCTGAGCAGACAACACCATCCATCCCCGAAGAGTGCGCTAAGGTTGCCAAGCGAAGAACATTCTCTTCGGGCGTCCCCTGTAAGCCGACCTCATTTAAGTCTGACTGCTCCATACTGGTTAAAACGGTAACGGCAATTAACAGTGGTTTGTGCTCACAGTCCGCTAATGCTTTTTGTGCCGCCTCCATCATTTTACGACCGCCTAAGGCGTGCACATTTACCATCCAAACCCCTAGTTTAGCCGCTGCTTTAACGGCTTTAGCGACCGTATTCGGAATATCGTGATATTTTAAATCTAAAAAGATATCAAACCCGCGCTGAATGAGTGCAGAAACCAACTCTGGCCCCGCAACTGCAAACAGCTCTTTGCCTACTTTTAATCGACACAACTCGGGGTCAAGCTTCTCTACAAAGCTCAACGCAGATTGACGACTTGAAAAATCGAGCGCCACCAATACTTTAGAATTATTTTCACTCATAACTAACCTGTTTTTTCCATATTAACCAACTCTTTAGAATAGCTTCTTGATTCTTTTTCTTTAAGAGAGGCTTCTTTTTTTAATTGAACAATCTGATTTAATTGCTTCTTATTTTCTTTAACTTGTTTACGCAACTGCCACTTGAGTTGACTTATTTTAAGCGATGAAATAGCGCCACCGAGTAGGGCACCAATCACTAACGCGATCGCCAAAACCAAGCCTAAAGGCAGTGCGGTCTTTAATATAAAGAGATCAATCGTCACTTGAGCAGGATTGAGTACTCCTAGCACAACCCCTAAGATAAGCAAAAAAATGATCATGATAAAAATGAATAGTTTAAGCATTTAAACAAGGTCTCTTACACAATAAAAAGGGTTCAAGGAAGGCACCGATAAAGGTCTCCAAGAATTATAATGCAATATTAAAAAGAAGAAGAAAAAAAAAGGGCTACAAAGTAGCCCTTTTTTTGGATTTATAATAAAATTTCAGTTGTTTCTTTCGATTGATCCACTCGTTCTCGTAAAGACTTTCCTGGTTTAAAGTGCGGTACGCGCTTATCAGGTAGTGAAACAGTCTCCCCTGTTTTAGGGTTACGTCCCACACGAGCTTTTCGATAATGAAGGCTAAAACTACCAAATCCACGAATCTCAATGCGTTCGCCTTGAGACAGTGTTTCTATCATAGAATCCACTATTTGGTTCACTGCAAGTTCAATATCTTTTTGAGAAAATTGAGTCTGCCTTCTTGCAATGAGCTCAATGATTTCTGACTTTGTCATTTGATCATACTCTTTATAATCTCTAGATAACACAAGAGAGTTTTAGTGCAATCACGAGGTATCACACTAAAAAGACCAAAGATAAAGCATTAGGCTACGCGTGAAAGCGTGACCTATGCCACTTGAAAAGCAACCAAAGTTACCTTATCGTCAGATTACATTTTATTTTTGAAAAGATCACCGAATGTTGATCCCGCAGCTGACTCCTGAGATTCAGAGTAACCTTTTAAGGCTTCTTTCTCTTCATGCGCTTCTTTCGCCTTCATTGACAATGAAAGTGAACGATTTTTACGGTCAATATTGGTAACTTTTGCAGAAACTTTATCACCTTCTTTTAGAACACTTGATGCATCACGAGTCTCTTCTAGCAATTCTGACGCACGAAGGTAACCTTCAACTTCAGGCGCAAGTTCAATGACAGCGCCACGGTTATCAACGGTTTTAACAATCCCTTCAACCATGCTACCTTTACCATGATCAGCAACAAACTGACCAAATGGGTCTTGCTCTAACTGCTTAAGACCTAAAGAGATACGCTCACGATCAGGATCGATTGAAAGAATAACCGTTTCTAGCTCATCGCCTTTCTTAAAGTCACGAATCGCTTCTTCACCGGTTTGCTTCCAAGAGATGTCCGTAAGATGTACTAGACCATCAATACCCCCTTCTAGGCCGATAAAGATACCGAAGTCAGTGATCGACTTGATAACGCCTTGGATTTTGTCATTTTTAGCATGAATCGCTGAAAAACTTTCCCATGGGTTAACGGCACACTGCTTAATTGACAGTGAAATACGACGACGTTCTTGATCGACATCTAAGATTTTAACACGCACTTCTTGACCTAAGTGAACCACTTTAGATGGGTGAATATTGCGGTTTGTCCAATCCAACTCTGACGTATGAACCAGCCCTTCAATCCCCTCTTCAATTTCAATGAAAGCACCGTAGTCGGTAATATTAGCCACTTTACCAGCCACTTCCGCACCCATTGGGTAGCGAGAAACCATATCGGACCAAGGATCTTCTTCAAGCTGCTTAAGACCAAGTGAAACACGGCTACGCTCTTTATCAAATTTAAGAACTTTAACGTCGATCTCATCGCCAACATTAACAATTTCAGAAGGATGATTAACACGACGCCAAGCCATGTCTGTAATGTGTAGAAGACCGTCAACCCCACCAAGGTCAATGAAAGCACCGTAGTCTGTAAGGTTTTTAACAATCCCTTTAAGCGTTGAACCTTCTTCCATATTGGCTAGAATTGCTTCGCGCTCTGCTGAGCTTTCAATTTCGATAACGGCACGACGAGAAACAACGACATTGTTACGCTTACGATCAAGCTTAACAAGTTTCATTTCAATCTCTTTACCTTCAAGGAAACCGAAGTCACGAATAGGACGAATATCCACAAGTGAACCTGGTAAGAAACCACGAACACCTTCAACATCAACCGTAAGACCACCTTTCACCTTACCAGTCACTAGACCAACAACAACTTCACCTTCTTCCATTGCGGTTTCAAGACGATCCCACGTTTTCGCACGTTTTGCTTTTTCACGTGATAAACGTGTTTCACCAAGTCCGTCTTCTAGTGATTCAAGATACACTTCAACTTCATCGCCTACTGCTACTTCTAGTTCGCCATTGGCATCTAAAAATTGAACTTTAGGGATCGATGATTCAGACTTCATTCCTGCATCAACAAGAACGGTCTCTTTGTCAATACCGATAACGGTACCGATAATTAGAGCGCCTGGGTTAAATTTTTCTTGAAATGATTCTTCAAATAATTCAGCGAAAGATAATTCACTCATGGATAAAACTTCCATTTTTTTCTAGCCGTAAATTTAACTCTAATGGGAGTATCTATTAAATTTAACGGGTCAGTTAGTTAATTGCTGGCTTCCCAAACGCCAACAAAAGAAAATCCCCGAACGCATTATGCAATCGAGGACTTTGTAAAAAATAATTATAAACCGAGAGTCGATAAAACCTAGGTAATCAGGGCTTTCTCAACCACTAAGGAGAGGGCTTTCTGACAAACCGTGTTAATATCTAAAGAGGATGTATCAACAATAATTGCATCATCCGCAGGCTTTAAAGGCGCTGTCTTACGATTAAGGTCACGTTCATCTCGCGCTTCAATGTCTCGTGTTATCTGGTCAATATTAGCACTAACTCCTTGAGATTTCAACTGTTTAACGCGTCTTTCTGCTCGAATTTCAGCGGATGCGGTCAAATAAAGTTTAATCTCTGCCTCTGGAAACACGACGGTTCCCATATCTCGTCCATCTGCAATAAGCCCTGGCAAGCTGGCAAAGGCTTTTTGCCGAGCAAGTAACGCTGCACGAACCTCTGGAATCACTGCGATCGTTGAGGCAACGCCCGCTACCGCTTCGGTGCGAACTTGAGAGGTGATGTCCTCCCCTTGATAAACAATGCTGGTATCAATAAATTCAACGGGCAGTGTTTTAGCGAGTGCTGCAAGCGCTGCAACATCATCCAGTGCGATATTTTCTTTGACTGTACCAAAGGCTAAGGCACGATAAATCGCACCACTGTCTAACAGGTGAAAGCCTGTCTTTTGCATTAAAAACTGGGCAAGCGTGCCTTTTCCTACGCCACTAGGGCCATCAATGGTGATGACTGGAACGGATTGACTCATTTTTTCTTCCCTCTACTTAACTGTTACACCACATCAACCGTCATACCAACTTGATTGATTAACTCAATAAACGTCGGAAAAGAGGTGTTTACATTGGCACAATCATCAATCACGATTTCAGAGACGGCGTTTAGCCCTGCAATGGTCATTGCCATTGAAATTCGGTGATCGTGGTGACTTTGAATTTCGGTGGTTTGAGGCGTTTGTTTCCCTCCATTAATCACCATGCCATCTTCGGTTGGGGTCGCATCAATGCCAACGGCTTGCAGCGCATCGGCCATCACCTGAATGCGATCCGACTCTTTAACGCGCAGCTCTTCTGCCCCTGTTAATACAGTTTTCCCTTCGGCCGTTGCGGCGACCACAAACAAGACAGGAAATTCATCAATCGCTAATGCCACTAAGGCTTCTGGAATATGAATGCCTTTTAAGGGTGCATATTTAACGTGAACATCGGCAACGGGTTCGCCACCCACTTCATGAAAGTTCTCAAGCTGAATATCGGCACCCATGAGCTTTAGAATATCAATAATACCAACTCTTGTTGGGTTCATACCAACATGCTCTACCACTAAATCCGACCCTTTAGAGACGGTTGCGGCGGCAATAAAAAAGGCCGCTGAAGAGATGTCCGATGGCACATCAATGTGGCGAGCGGTTAATTTACCCCCCCCCTGTAAACTGGCTTTCATGCGTTGATCGTCCAGTTTTTCAGAAACGACTGGGTAACCAAAACCGTTTAACATCCGCTCAGTATGATCACGTGTTGGCGCAGGCTCTAATGCACTGGTAGTGCCTTCTGCATACAACCCCGCCAGCAAGACACAAGACTTTACCTGTGCACTTGCCATTGGCAGTACGTAATCAATTCCTTTAAGCGAACCTTCGCCCGTTCCTGTAATTTTTAATGGCGGCGTTCCGCCTTCAGCGGTGTCAATTTCGGCTCCCATTAAACGCAATGGATCGGTAACGCGCTTCATCGGTCGTTTAGACAGAGAGGCATCGCCAATCAGTTCGCAATCAAAGTCTTGCCCCGCTAAAATGCCTGCCATAAGACGCATCGCTGTACCTGAGTTCCCCATATCTAAAGGGTTACTTGGTTTTTTAAGCCCTTTTAGCCCGACACCCTTAATGGTGACATTGCCCTTTTCGGGTCCTTCAATTTCAACCCCCATATCTTGGAATGCTTTTAAGGTCGCTAGACTGTCGTCGCCTTCTAAGAAGCCCGTCACGGTTGTGGTGCCTTCGGCAATCGCTCCAAGCATAATGCTACGGTGTGAGATAGATTTATCACCTGGCACACGAATGCGCCCTTTAATGGAACCACCTGGTTGAACTTTAAATTTTACATTTGACATAATTTCTATTTCTTTCTTATTTAATGTGTTTATCTCTCGCTTGCTTGGCATTGACAAACAGTTGTTGCAACGCCTCACTATCCCGGTTTTCAACCATTTCGGTTAACGCGGTAATTTTGCTTTGATACTGTTTTAACCATTTTACAATGGCGGTTGAATTTTCGATGGAAATATCTCGCCACATGATCGCATCGCTAGAGGCGATTCGGGTAAAGTCACGAAATCCGCCTGCGGTATAGGGAAACACATTGCCCAACTCTTGGTGCTCATTGAGCATATCCACCAAAGAGAACGCTAATAGATGTGGAAGGTGACTGGTGGCGGCAAAGATTTCATCGTGTTGTTGAGCCGACATCGACTCAACATTCGCACCCAGTACTTGCCACAGTTGCGTGACCTGTTGAATGGCTTCGATACTGGTTGTTTCGAGTGGCGTTAAAATAACACGATGATCAATAAACAGGCTCGCCTCAGCGGCCTCAACACCGCTTCTCTCTTTTCCTGCGATGGGATGACCGGGAACAAAGTTGGCGGGTACGGTTCCAAAAACAGATTCAACCGCCGCAATCACACTGCCCTTTGCACTGCCTGCATCGGTGATAATCACACCCTCTTTTAGGTAGGGTTTCATTTGCAAGAGCAGCGACTTCATCACCCCTAATGGAACCGAAAGCAGAATGAGGTCACTGTCTTGCACCGCCGTCTCAATGTCGGTACTGTAAGCATCCACAATGCCCAATGCAACCGCTTTTTTAAGATTGGATTCATTGTGACCAAAGCCAAAAACGGTTTGTGCCAAGCCCGCCTCTTTAAGCCCTTTGGCAAAGGAGCCTCCAATGAGTCCAACCCCAATCACCGTGATTTTAGCAAAAGGCATCTCACGCATCTTTCAATACCGCTTTAAGGGCATCAATAAAGTGCTGGTTTTCA
>JALSJT010000027.1 GCA_026989175.1 Thiomicrorhabdus sp.
GCGATGAGTGGTGAAACCAATCGTCTTACCGCCATGGCAACGGAGATGCAGTCCACCCCTTGTAAGCGAGAGATGGATGTTCTATTGACCACGGGAGAGCAAGTCACCATTGCGCTGTTAAGCATGGCGTTGCAAGCGAAAGGGTATCCCGCCGTCTCTTATACGGGCTGGCAAGTGGCAATTCAAACCGATAACATTCACTCTAAAGCGCGTATTGAGCACATTGACAGTGAAAAAATGCTGGGTCAATTAGAGCAGGGCAAAGTGGTGATTGTTGCGGGGTTTCAAGGGATCGCACTCAATGGCGACATTACCACACTTGGGCGTGGTGGTTCCGATACCACCGCCGTGGCATTAGCGGCGGCATTGAATGCCGATGAGTGTCAAATTTACACCGATGTGGATGGTGTTTACACCACCGATCCGCGAGTGGTGCCTCAGGCCAAGCGATTAGATCGAATGACCTACGATGAGATGTTAGAGCTGGCGAGTTTAGGCGCAAAAGTGTTGCAAATTCGTTCGGTTGAATTTGCCAGTAAATACAAAGTACCGTTGCGCGTCCTCTCCTCATTAAAAGAGGGCGGAGGGACGTTAATTACTTCTGAAGAAAATTTTAAGGAAAATGAGATGGAACAACCGTTAATCTCTGGAATTGCATTTAGCCGAGACGAAGCCAAATTAATGATTCTAGGCGTACCCGATAAGCCTGGTGTAGCGTATCAAATTTTAGGCCCCATCTCGGATGCCAATATTGATATTGACATGATTATCCAAAACCAAGGCGTCGATGGTACCACCGACTTCACCTTCACCATGAGTCGCTTAGACGCCGAAGCCGCCAAAGCCGTATTGCAAAGTACTGCCAACAAGCTCGGCGCACGTGAAGTGATTCTGGACGACGAAATTGTCAAAATTTCCATGGTTGGCGTTGGCATGAAGTCTCATGCCGGCATCGCCAGCACCATGTTTAAAACCTTAGCGGATAATGAGATTAATATTCAAATGATTGGTACCACTGAAATTAAAATATCAGTGGTCATTTCAGAAGAGCATTTAGAGATTGCGGTACAAACGTTACATGAGGCGTTTGGTTTGGATAAATAAGATACTTTAGCTTTAGTTTTAGTTGATTTATGATGTAATGAAGCCCACTAAATAGTGGGTTTTTTTGTATTTAGAAAGGCTTTTTTAAATTCTTTCCCCCTCTCTATATTTTTCCTCTTACTAAGATAAAACGTATCATGTATGTTAAGTGAGGCCTTTGCATGAGAGGGGTACAGGGATAAAAAAAGCTAAAACCTGCCTGATTTTTGTTGAAAATCTTGCGAATAGCGAGCTATTCCCTGCGACCTTCGCCTCAATCAGTCAAATTTTATCTCTTTTTTCTCTTGCGCCCCTCTCATGCAAAGGTCTCTAAGTAAATTAAAGATGGATAAATATCTTAAACCAAGTGAAATGATTGATTGGAATCACCCTGACGTTCTCTTGATAGCACAGGCACTTTCTCAGGGAAGGTCTGGTCACGTTGAAATTGCAAAAGCTTGTTTTGGCTATGTACGAGATAAAATAAAGCACAGCAGTGATTATCGGCTCAATCCTGTGACATGCAAAGCATCAGCGTTTAATCATTGAAGATGGTGCTTCGTCCTATTGTTTGCACGGGCTGAACGCAGTGTATTTACCCGAAATAGGGTGGTACCGAATGGATGCTAGAGGGAATAAGGCAGGGGTGTTTGCTGAGTTTGATCCTCCAGTAGAAAAACTCGCATTTTTAGTTAAGATGGAAGGCGAAGCCAATTTACCAGAAATCTGGTCTGATCCTTTGCCAGAGGTTGTTCGGCTTCTTGATGTTTCAGCAAATTACCAAGAGGTGCTGGATCAATTGCCTGATATTGAGTTGATAAAATAGTGCAATGAGTCAACTAAGAGAGTGGGGGATAGGATCTTTTTGTCGTTTTTACGAGAGGATTCTTTTATTTGAATAAAAATGGCAATATTCAGTTTACAATCCCTTAAATTGTTTGTATTATACGCGCCTAACTTAGGAGACGTGGCCGAGAGGCTGAAGGCGCTCCCCTGCTAAGGGAGTATAGGGTTTGTAGCTCTATCGAGAGTTCGAATCTCTCCGTCTCCGCCATTTTGTTAGATGTTTTTATTTTGTATCGTTTTGTGTCACCTTTTTAGGGTGTCTATAATTCGCCACACAATAAAGCGCCCGTAGCTCAACTGGATAGAGTACTCGGCTACGAACCGAGCGGTTAGGGGTTCGACTCCCTTCGGGCGCACCATATTTTAAACCCTGCTAGGTGTTAGGTTTAGCAGGGTTTTTTTATTGCTTAATCCCTTTATTTAAGGTGATTAGGTAATGGAGATCCTTTCGTGTAAAGGTCTCGATAAAAAAGTGTGGGTTGGACTTACATTTTATTGTTAAGTCTATATACCCAGTCTGCTTGGAAATGCTGGAATTTTGAATCTGACTGAATTCACAAGGCAAGGCACGGTTTGCAGAGAATAGCTCGCTATTCTCAATAATAGTAACGCAGTATTGTGGTTTCAGATAGATTCAAAAAACTGCATTTTTCAAGTAGATTGGGTATATAATACGCCACACAACAAAGCGCCCGTAGCTCAACTGGATAGAGTACTCGGCTACGAACCGAGCGGTTAGGGGTTCGACTCCCTTCGGGCGCACCATATTTTAGACCCCATTTAATCTTTGGATTAACTGGGGTTTTTTTATGCCTGAATACTTTGCAATTGAGAGTTAATGAAAAAAAAGGGGGGGGAGAAAAATTAAGCGGTTTTTCTCCGAGCCTCTTTATAGGGTTCTCTAAGGCAGTACAAAGCCAATGCTTTCATGTACTGCTTTTAGCGTGCTTTGTGCTTGTGTTCTTGCGGTTTTTGCGCCTTTCTTTAGGATTTCTTTTAAAGCCGTTTCATCTTCGCGTAGTTGGTAGAAGCGTTGTTGCATGGGGGTTAGGTAGTCAATGACCAGTTCAGCCAGTTCTATTTTTAGATGACCGTACATTTTGCCTTCAAAGTGCTGCTCAACTTCTTTAATTGACTGTCCGCTAATCACAGAGTAGATAGTGAGCAGGTTAGATACACCGGGTTTATTCTCTAAATCGTACACAATTTCGCTACCTGAGTCGGTTTGTGCTTTCTTGAATTTCTTTAAAATCGTTTTAGGGTCATCCAGTAAGCCAATAAAGTTCCCTTTGTTTTCATCGGATTTAGACATTTTAGAGAGCGGATCTTGTAGGCTCATAATACGACCCCCTGAGGTGGCAGGGGCGATAAAGGGTTCTGGTACTTTAAACAGTGCTTTACCAAAGCGGTTGTTGTAGCGTGTCGCTAAATCTCGAGTCAGTTCTAAGTGTTGTTTTTGATCGGCGCCAACGGGAACCATTTCGGTTTGGTAGAGCAGAATATCGGCCGCCATTAGAACAGGGTAGTCGTATAGTCCAACATTGATGTTTTGTGAATGTTTTTGTGATTTGTCTTTAAACTGCGTCATTCGATTCAGTTCGCCCATGTAGGTTGAGCAATTTAAAATCCAAGCCAGTTCGGAGTGTTCGGGTACATGCGATTGAATAAAAACCGTGCTTTTATTGGGATCAATGCCGGCGGCAAGGTAGAGGGCGACAAAATCTAAACTGCGTTTGGCGAGGGCAGCAGGGTCTTGTTCAACGGTAATGGCGTGCATGTTTACCAGTGAAAACAGGCAGTTATAGTCGTCTTGCATGGTCACCCAGTTTTTTATGGAACCAATGTAGTTGCCTAACATTAAGTCGCCTGAAGGTTGAATGCCGCTGAATAAGGTGGGTTTTGCTGGATTTGATGAGTTCATGATGTAGTTTCTTTTTACAAGTTTTAAAAATTGGCGTTATTTTCGCACTTTACGGCAGTAATGAGTAGTGTCTTCACCTCTTAATAAAGAAAAGGAATCAGTTTTTTAGTGTGTGTTTGGTAGTGTGAGTAGCTGTTTAATGTTTGTATGAGTAAGTGCTCTTCGTAGTGAAGCTTAATGAGCAGGGTTAAGGTGAGTACACTGTAAGTGACTAATAGCGCGATGGATGGTTGATGTATGATGAGGGGGAGGAAAAACAACAGGATAGAAAGGTACATGGGGTGGCGAATGTATTGGTAGGGGCCAGATGTGATGAGCGTGCTGTTCTGTTTGGGGTCTGGCACGATATTAAATTGCCCCAGCTTCATCGTTTTGACCGCCCAAAGACCGAGTAATATTGCTGGAATTACCCATAATAAGTCATTCAGGTTGAGTGGGTTTTTAGGCTGGCTGATGAGCAGGTAGCTTAATAGGGTAATCAAGCCGAATTGCAGTGCGACTAGGCCAAATGAAATTAGGGGGTGATGAAGCTGTGTGTATGGAGTCATTTTTCCTGCTTAATGCTCTTAAATTAGGGCGTTATTTTGGGTTGAAAAAACAAGTCTTTATTATGGCATTCCAAACCATTATAGGCATGTAATGTTACCTTATTTATCGGATTATGACTAAAGGGGGGAAAACTATTGTAATTCGTTGAAGTCTGAGTAGAAATCGCTAAAATGGAGGATTCTTTTAAGACACAGATATTGAACCCTGCCTATGCGCCAATTTATTCGTAAGATTACCTCTCTTTTTTCTAGCTCGCCTGATGAACAACCCGTTCAAAATAACTCAGCGCCTCTGATTTTGTCTCGTGATGAGCATCATCTTTCTCGTGAAGATATCGACGGTTCTGCGCTGGATGTTCTGTATGGTTTTAAGCGTGCAGGATATGAAGCGCATTTGGTTGGGGGCTGTGTTCGAGATATTTTATTGGGCTTAGAGCCAAAAGATTTTGATATCGTCACCAGTGCAGAACCCGATCAAGTGAAAGCGGTGTTTAAGCACCGTTGCCGTTTAATTGGTCGCCGTTTTCGTTTGGCGCATGTTCGATTTGGTCGAACGGTGATAGAGGTGGCTACCTTTCGTGGCACGGGCGAGAGTAAGGCAGATACCAAACGACAAGATCGTTTTGGGCGCAATGGCAAATACTCCGGTGCGGCACACGAAGTGGATGATACGGGTCGTGTGGTGCGGGACAACGTTTATGGTACCATTGAGGAGGATGCTTGGCGTCGTGACTTTACCGTCAATGCGCTGTATTACAATATTAAAGACTTCTCTATTATCGACTATACTGGCGGGTTGGAAGATATTGAAAAAGGCCAGTTACGTTTAATTGGTGATCCTGAAACGCGTTATCGTGAAGACCCCGTTCGCATGATTCGTGCGATTCGCTTTGCGGCGAAATTGGGCTTTAAGATTGAAGAAAAAACCGAAGCGCCTATTTTTGAGTTGGCGCCACTCTTATTAGATGTCTCTCATGCTCGTATGTTTGAAGAGGTCTTAAAGCTATTTCACAGTGGTGTGGCCGTTCAGGTCTTTGAGAAACTGCGTCATTATGGTTTGTTTGAGCACTTGTTTCCGCAAACGGATGACATTTTGTCTGAGGAGAAGGATGGTTTTCCAAGAATGTTGGTGATAGAGGCGCTAAAAAGCACTGATCGTCGTATTCGAGAAGGCAAGTCGGTTAATCCATCCTTCCTGTTTTCAGCACTGCTTTGGGAACCGATGCTTCAACGTAG
>JALSJT010000028.1 GCA_026989175.1 Thiomicrorhabdus sp.
CAAGCGTTCTGGGGTGATAGTGGACAAACTTGGAGCGTTTATCAAAAAAGGCGGTGTCATACTCGTCCGCTTCGACCACAAAAAACGGGCGCTTTCCTAAACGTGCTGACACCCCAAAATTACTAGGAACGCCGCCAATTAAAAAGCCGGGCTCTAACCCTGAAAACTCTAAAATCCATGCAACCATCGAAGCAGTCGTGGTTTTACCATGCGTGCCCGCCACCGCAATGACCCAGCGGTCATGCAATACATTTTCAGCCAACCATTGCGGACCTGAGGTGTACGGTTGTAAGGTATTTAAAGTGGCTTCAACGGCAACATGACCGCGACTTTTGGCGTTACCAATCACCACCGTGTTCGGGTTCGTTTTTAAAAAAGCGATGTCGTCATCTTGTGATACGGCAATGCCTGCTTGCTCTAATTGTGTGCTCATGGGAGGGTAAATCGCTTTATCGGAACCGCTGACCTCAACGCCCATCGCTTTCGCCAACTGAGCAATGCCGCCCATAAAGGTGCCTGCAATGCCTAAAATATGAATTTTGGTTGTTTTATCGGATACTTTCACTGAATTTCCTTGCTCTGGTTTCGCCACTCTTTTACACTCTACTGCTATGACAAAACAATCCTTCTTATCGGTTGAAACCGAATCCCAACTTAACGCTTACTGCCAGCGGCTTATTGCGCAACCCGAGATCACTTGGATTGCGATTGATACCGAGTTTGTGCGGGAAGACACTTACTATCCCAAACTCAGTTTAATACAAATTCAAGACTGTTTAGGCGAATTAGCCATTATTGACCCGCTTAAAATTCAAGAAAACAGTACGCAAACCGACAGCAAGAAAGCACTGAGTGCCTTCATTGACCTGCTCTGCGATCCAAATACTCTCAAAGTGTTTCACAGTGCGCGCCAAGACCTTGAAGTATTGTACCAACTTGCACACAAGATGCCTGTTTCCATTTTTGACACCCAAATTGCCACCCTCTTTTTAAAACAGGGCGAAATGGCAGGCTTTGCCCGAGTGGTAAAAGCGCTACTTGGTATTACCATCGATAAAAGCCAAACCCGCACCAACTGGCACGCTCGCCCCTTAACGGAGGCGCAAATTCAATACGCCTTAGACGATGTCCGTTACCTTGCGCCACTTTATGAGCACTGTTTAAAGGTACTCACCCCAGAACAACTGCAAGCGGTATCAGAAGAGTGTGAGATGATGTTAGACGCCTCGCTCTATACGATTAACCCTAAAAAAGCGGGGGGAAAAGTAAAGGGGATAAAAAACTATAAGGCCAAACAACTTGCGTTGGTGAATGCGCTGGCAGAGTGGCGAGAAAACTTTGCCATTACCCATAATCAGCCTAAAAAATGGGTGATGAGTGATGAGGTAATCACTCAAATGGTCAAGCGTCCGCCCAAAACGGTGGAAGCCCTTTATAAAGTGCCACACATTAAAGCGGCTTCGATTATGAGCCACGGCGAAGAGTGGATTCGTTTGATTGATCAAGTGTTTGCCCAACCTCCAGAACAGTGGCCACAACCGGCTCCGAAAACTCCTTCGCCCAATGCACAAGAGGAGGCGATTGTACTGTTGCTCAATGGCTATGCGCAACAAGTTGCCATTGACTACCGTTTAAACTTACACTCACTCATTCAACGCAATGATCTATTAGCGATACTGCGTGAACAACCGCCTGAAAAACCGGTTTTTTTAGGGTGGCGTAACCTATTGATTGGCAAAACCATTTTAGCGATCTTAAAAGGTGAACAATCACTTACCGTTATCCATCAACACATTGAATGTAGCCAGAACCTTCAAGAGAATCTGTCATGAAAATTTCTTCCCCCCCCCACGTTAACCAAACCACACCACCAAGCAACTTACCCATCAACAATGTGCTCTATGCGCAAGCGGGTGGCGTAACCGCTGTGATTAATGCCAGTGCAGCCGCGGTGATTGAGGCGGTATTTGCTAACCCGAATCAATTTGGCACTATGTATGGTGCGGTAAATGGTATTAAAGGTATTTTGGAAGAGCGATTAATTGATTTATCTGGACTTTCAAGCGAACCGCTGACCAATATAAAGTATCAACCCGGAGCGATTTTTAAAGCATGTCGGTTTGATTTAGACCCGTTAGAGCATAACCCCGAACAGTACGCGCGAATGTTAGACATTTTTAAAACCTACCGTATTGGTACCTTTTTGTACAACGGTGGCAACGGCTCGATGATTACCGCCCAAAAGGTCGGCGACTACTGTCGTCAACACAACCACCCCGTCAACTGCATTGGGGTGGCAAAAACCATTGATAACGATTTAGCAATTTCGCACTGTAGTCCGGGATTTGGCAGTGCCGCCAAATACTTGGCGAGCAGTTTTTTAGAGGCAACACTCGACACCCTCTCGATGCACGACACCTCTACCCGGTTTTTTGTGATGGAGACCATGGGTCGCAATACCGGTTGGCTTACCTTGGCGGCGGGGTTAATTCAAGACATCATGCCCGATGTCCCCTTGATTTTACTGCCAGCAGAACGTGCTTTTAATCAAACAGCCTTTTTAAATAAGGTACAACAGCTCATTAATCAAAAAGGCTACTGTGTCTGTGCCGTCTCAGAAGGGCTGCGAAACCAACAGGGTGACTACCTGACCATCGCCAATATTGAACACACACCTGAACGGGATTACACGCAACTGGGTGGCGTGGGGTACAGCATCGCCAAACTAGTCAGCGATACCTTTGATGTTAAAAGCCACTACGCTATTCCGGATTATTTGCAACGTTCTGCCAGCCACTTAGTCTCAAAAACCGATTGGGAGATGGCGTATGATGCGGGCGTTGCCGCGGTGGAGGCAGCCAAACAAGGACTGCACGGCGTACTACCGATTATTCAGCTTAAAAGTGAACACCCCTTTGAGTGGCAGTTTAAAAACGTGCCACTGAGTGAGGTAGCGAACTTAGAAAAAACCGTACCCGATGAATTTATCTCTTCAGACGGTATGAACCTCACCCCTGCAGCATTAAACTACCTTCGCCCACTGATTCAAGGAGAACGCCCAGTGCCGTTTAAAAATGGATTGCCTGATATTCCGGTCATTCCCTTTCAAGAGGTCGTGAAGCAACTTCCTAAGTTTCAGGCGTAACGTGTAGGGGCGCCTCCCTGTGGATGCCCAATCTTAAATGATTTTCCTCTCCCATTATGCATTACACAAAAAAAGGGCAACCACAGGGGGGTTGCCCCTACCGTCGCCGTATAACAGAACGAACAGATAACCAGAGCCATGCCATAATACCACCCGCCAAGACACCTGTTACATCCACCCAAAAATCCATAACATCTGCGGTTCGACCATCAATAAACACCTGTGCACACTCAATAAACAACCCCAACAAAATTAAATCGATCACTACTTGCCACCAAGGTTTATGGTGCGCGCAGGCCACCATCACAATCGCCGCTAAAAAGAAGAATAAAAAATGAGCAAAGACATCCTTGTCTAGCGTTAAAGCGGGCGTAATAGAGTACATCAACTCTGGCAACTGACTCATTAATTGCGTCTTAACATCTCCCGAAATAATCGCGCCCAGCATCAAGAGTGCAACCAACAGTACCCCTGTTTTTGATCGTTGCCAAAAATACCGTGCATAGCCTGACACCAACCAGATCATCATCACCACCCAAACCAGTACCCCCAGTTGTTTAAACCACTTCGCCTCCTGCTTTTCAACCACGGGAAACAGATGAACTTCTTTGATTTGCACTGTACCAACCACTTGTAGAAGGTTAATGTTCACCCGCACGCTCGCCACCTCAGGTGGAACCTGAAAGGTTTTTCGGTAGGTTCGCCAATAAGGGTTATCACGTGGCAACGGAATGGCGTTAATGCTCACTCGCTTACCTTTTACATCGTAAAAAACCAACGATAACCGCCCCTCATGCCACGCTTTATCCCCCGATCCAATTGAAAAGGTGCGTGCAATACCGGATAACTGTAATAGAAGCGGTGCGTCCTCTTTCGCCTGATAGTGAGGCAGACGCGATTCAATAGTGAACTTTTGATACAGAGCAAGGTATTTTTTAGGTTCAGAGAGCGACAGAGTGACCACGCCCGAAGCCTCTTGTTTAATCCATGTGGTTTTATGTCTTTCCCAGCCTTCAAAGCCTGATTTAAAGTCTGGATTGACTAGCCACTCTTTATCGGTTGGTTGATAGGCGTTGTAACTAGAGACATAAAAGAAGGTTAATCCCAAAAAAAGAATCGTGGCGACCCAAAAGAGTCGATTCATGACGTACGACGAAGATCGCATGTTACAAAAGAGGAGCATCACTAAATATAAAGTAAATAAGGTAGCCGCCGTACATGACCACCATAACAATACTCATTAAGGTAATCGGTCTCAGCCCTTTTTGCTCGACCACAATCCCCTGTTGCGTCAGTTTACGGTTTCTTAACTTCTGCTTAATCAGCCAGTAGAAGAAAACAATGAGAATAAGTAACGTCAAATATTTTATCAATGGACACGCTCAATCGGTAACAGGAGCCAAAAGCGTTCGTACCGCTTCAAGGTCCTCTAGGGTATCCACGCCAACCCCAGCATCGCATAACGCATCGAGCACTAAAATCGCTTCACCATGCCACAACACCCGAAGTTGTTCCAGTTTTTCAACCTGTTCTAATTCACACTCGGGCCAGGTCACATACTGTTTTACGAACCCTGCACGGTAAGCGTACAACCCAATATGACGCTTATAGTGCCAATTTTCAGGGAGCGATTTGGCATCCTCAAGAAAGGTATCACGCGACCAAGGCAGCGGCGCACGGCTAAAATTAATCGCTAAGTTATGAATGTTACGACTGACTTTCACTGCATGTGGATCAAACACCGTTTCGATACAATCAATGGGCTCACACAGGGTCGCCATCGGAATCGCAGGATTCAACTGTAACCCCTCTGCCACTTGATGCATTAACATCGGGGGCAACATCGGTTCATCTCCCTGCACATTGACAATAATGTCATCATCCTGCAAACCCACTTTTTCAATCACTTCTGCAATACGTTCGGTACCTGACTGGTGTTGATCGCCGGTTAAGCAGACCTCTGCACCAAAGGCTTCACACACACGTTGCACCTCGGTGGACTCCGTGGCAATAATTGTACGCACTGCACCCGAGCGTTGTACTTGTTGCCACGTCCACTCAATCATCGGTTTACCGTTAATGGCTTTTAACGGCTTACCCGGCAAGCGGCTGGACTCAAAACGGGCGGGGATAATCACAATAAAAGACATACCGTCGCGACTCTTTAACGTTTCTGTTTACGATAAGTTTCAACTTCTTCGGCACTCAGCTCACGCGCCTCGTCTTCCAGTAAGATGGGGATGCCATCTCTTACAGGGTAAGCTAAGTTTGCAGCGGTTGAAATCAACTCTTGGCTTTTTTTGTCGTAAATAAGTTTGGTTTTACTGACGGGACACACCAGAATTTCAAGTAATTTAGGATCCATGAGTTTGTTTGCTCTTTGTTAAAATTTGAGTAAGTAAGGCATCATCACACTGGGGGGAAATTTCTAAATACCACCAGTTCGTTTGTTGATGCGCTTTGGCGAATGCCCTACATTTTACCGCATCTTTCTCGGTCATAAGTAACCGTTTTGAGGAGTCAAACGGTTTAAAATCTGACCATTGAAATGCATGGTGGTCTGCAAACGCTTGAGCATTGACCTGAAAGCCTAATGTTTTCAAACTGTTAAAAAAACGCGTTGGGTTACCAATACCCGCAATAGCATTGATCGGCTCCCCTACAAAATCCGCCACCTGCCCTTGCGCATTCAACACCAGTTCAATCACACACTCAGGGTTCATCACTTGACGCAAACGTACTGGCAATAACTGCATACGATATTGTGCAACCGTTGACGGAAGGTTTAATGGAAAATCAGAGGCGCTTTCCAAACCATTCCAGACACAAAAATCGACCGTTTGCAGTCGGCTTAACGACTCTCTCAAGGGGCCTGCTGGTAAACACAAGCCATTGCCAAACTTTCGTTGTGCATCAACGAGCACCACTTCAATATCTCGTGCCATCGCATAGTGCTGTAAACCATCATCACTGATAATCACGTCCAAAGTCGCCCCCTTCGTTAGCAGAGTAATCGCCTCCGTTCGCTTGGGCGAAACAACCACCGGACACCCCAACTGCTTGGCCAACAACACCGGTTCATCCCCAACCAAAACAGGATCACTCTTATCGGTGACCTGCTGCGGCCACTGTTTCGATTTTCCGCCATAACCACGACTGATAATCCCCACCTTCAACCCTTTGGCTTGCAACGCTTGAGTCAACCAGAGAATAAAAGGGGTTTTACCACTGCCGCCCACCACTACATTCCCCACCACAATTACCGTGGCGGAACTTTGCCAAGGGGGGGGAGAATTTTTAAAACGTGCTAAACGCCGAGCGGCTTCCCAACACACCAGCTTAGATAAAGGGCGCAATAATTTGGTTTTCCACGTTTTTTCTATCCAAAAATATGGCCAACTCACTGAAACAGCACTCCTTGTTGCGACGGTAAACAGCGGTGATGATACCATTTACGCCGAATTTTGCGACTCTCTAAAGGGACGTGTATCCCTTCGGATGACATTTCAAAGGTTAATGCACCAGAACAAGCGGTGTTCCACCACTGTATAAAAGGTTGCTCTCTCAATTGATTTAACTGCGCGATTCGCTCTATTACCGCTTGGTTTGGAAAATTAAAACGGTTTAAATACCCCGCTGAAAACACCACATGCGCTGGCGCGACCGCTTGCAAAAATGCATTTGAACTTGAGGATTGACTACCATGATGCCCAGCAACCAGTACATCGGATTGCAAAACGGCTGCGCCATAATCCCCCAGTAATAGAGACTCCCCTTTTTGGCTTAAATCGCCCGTAATTAAAATTTTCTCCCCCCCTATCCGTACCTGTAATACACAAGAGAGATCGTTATCAGACGTTAACATTGAGTCGATCCAATCGAGTTTTGGAGAGAGTATTTCAAACACAACGCCATCAAACTGCCACCTTTGACCCGCTTTGCATAACGAAAAACGCTTGTCGTGCTTTCGCCGCGCTTCAATCCGCTGATTTAAAACCGTAGGCTGACCACTTACCGCTTCACGAACGGGAAATTCATCGAACAAACGCATCAAACCACCCGCATGATCCATATCACTGTGACTCACCACCAAGAGATCCACCTTTGACCAACCTTGTGCCGTTAAATAGGGAGATATCGCTAGTTTTGTCCCATCCATTTTATCCCCCCACTTACCACCCAAATCATATAACACCAGATGGTTTTTCGTTTCAATCACAACCGCTTGCGCCTGCCCTACATCCAAAACTGTAATTCTAGCGCGACTACCTTCAGGTCGCTGTGTGCCATTAAAGGGCTCCCACATAAGACTCATCATCCAAATAAAAACCAGTGCAAATACCGCCAACTGTTGCTTCATTTTTTTAAGCCGCAACCCAAAAAACAGTAACCCATAAATGGCTAACAACCAAATAACAGAGCGATCTGCAAATACGACTTTATGAAATGGCCGTTGATTCATCCACTGCAAAAACTGCCAGAAAGGCGACCAAAAAAGATCCAGCACGCCAATCATCCACTGACCTACCGCAATCGAAATCAACCCCACCACCGAAGACAAAAATAGCCACGGCAAGCCTAAAAAACTAATAAACGGTACCGCAATTAAATTCGCGATAAAACTGTAAACCGGCAAACTGTGAAATGCCCAAATTAAAAAGGGCGCTAACCCTAAGGTTAACACCAGTTGAATCCATACCAGTGTTTTAAATGAATCGAACCACCGATGATACCAAGTGGGTTTTTCAACTCCCGTTTCAACCAAAGTACAGGCGCTATTTTTATCCAAAAGCGGATCTGACCGGCTTTGCAATGCCAAAAAAATCAGCACAACCGCAATAAAAGAGAGCCAAAATCCAAAACTCAAAACCGCCGAGGTATCCAGCAATACAATCACCAGCGCGGCGAAAGCCAAGGCGGACCATGGCTGAAATTTTCGCCGCACCAAAACAAAAGCTAAGACCGCAACCACCATCAACCAGGCCCGCTGTGTTGGAATAGAGAAACCTGACACCATTAAATAGAGCGTGGCAAACAACAAACCGCCCAGTGCGGCAAACTCTGGCAAATTAATCACTGTCTGCCGGTAGCCACCCCAACGCCAAATACGTTTAAAAAACCAAAACCCTAAAAAAGCGATAATTCCCATGTGCAAACCCGAAATCACCATTAAGTGAATCGTGCCGGTATTTTGCAGTAACACCCAATCTTCCGTGGTAATATCGGACTTATCCCCAAAAGTAAGTGCTTTATAAAAAGGCACAAACGCACTCTGTTCAAACACCTGATTAAGCCGATTCGCCAACCAATTTCGCCAAGTAAACAGACTGACAAAAGGGGCTTTCGCTATTTTTTCCATCACTAAAACAGATCCACCACTCTGCAAGCGTTTCTCTTTACGAGTAAACACCTTAATATAGCCTGTTGCCGTAATACCTTGTTGCAGTAACCACGCTTCATAATCAAAGCCACTCGGATTCATCGTGAAATGATTGGCTTTTAATTTCACTCTAAACCGCCACCTCTCCCCTAACTGAGGTAGATCCGACGCACGGGAAAGTTCATGACGACGGGCATACCAATTAAGGGTAACCATGGGCTTAGGTCGAAACCCATAAGAGATCGTTGAGAACGAAGGGTTCGATACATCTGGCGTAATTTCATCCACTTTTATCTGATATTTTATTTTGACTCGATTTGCACTAAGTGATTGATTTGGCAATTCAATAATCGTTCCCGAAAGCCATATCGGCTGATTCAACACCCGCTCAGGAAGGGTCGGAAGAAAAAAAGTCTGCCAAAACACCCATGAGATGCCTATAATGAGACCCAGTATACCGTTTATTAGTAGGACTCTTTTTGGCTGAGATATGAAGGATAAAGGTTGAAAGACAGCGACCTCCCGTTCGAAACGAATCCCCCAAAGAAGCCATAGAGCAACCCCCAGAGTCAACACTCCAAACCAAAGTGGCGGATACTCTGCTTGCTGATAAAACAACAAAACACTCACAATAAAGACTAATACAAAACGAAGAAACATGCCTAAAAAGCTCATTAAACGTTATATTCCCACCCCTGAAAAAATCAAAAACCTAAAAGGGTTAGGTTTCTTGGGTAGATGGTTACATAACCCCAGTATATGGCATTTACACCGTTACTCGGTCTCTAAAGCATTTTTAATTGGTCTATTTTGGATGGCCATCCCGATCCCCTCACAAATGCTCTTTGCGGCACTATGCGCCATCTTTTTTAGAGCAAACCTTCCCTTAAGTGTCATCCTCGTCTGGATTAGCAACCCATTAACCATGGGGCCTATCTTCTACTTTAACTACGTAGTTGGCACCTATTTATTAGGTCAAGAGCCCAATGAAAACCTGCATTTTGAACTCAACTGGGACTGGATGATGAATATGCTAGGCGATTTATGGCAACCGCTCTATTTAGGCAGCGTTGTGGTTGGTATCTCACTCGGTGTTCTCTTTTTTATCCTCACTCGCCTACTCTGGCGCCAACAAGTGGTTAAACACTGGAAATTACGTCAAGAACAGCGCAAACACAAACTAAACAAAAAACTCACAAAGTAGCTATTTTTACGCATAAAATATGCGATTTTTAACGCAAGCCTCATAAAAAAAGGTATATTACTCAAAATATAACTTAATATAAATCAACTTTATATATCCACTGAGGATAATACCCCCATGAATAAGCTTTACTTAACTCTACTCATCCCCTTTTTTATCTGTTCAAACGCCTATGCAGAGTGGCACCTTAAAAGCATTGATTCGAATGTTTACTACGTCTCAACCAAAAACAACAGCGTGAGCGAACTCAATTACTTTAATACCCTAAGCGGAACCCTCACTGAAGAGGGTGAACTCAATATCAACATTAACTTAGAGAGTGTTGAAACCGATATACCTATTCGAAACGAACGGGTCAAAGCCATGCTGTTTGAGGTGCTTCTCTATCCCAGAGCAACCATTACGGCAACCATCTCTCCTGAAAAAATTAAATCCCTCAAACCAGGAGAGACCTACCTCGAAACAGTCAATTTCATGTTAACGCTACATGGTGTAACACAAGAGTTGAGCACCACCGTAAAAGTAATTAAACATGCTCACGGTGATATTTTAGCCACCCCAACCACCCCTATTCTAATTAGTGCCAAACAGTTTGGTTTAGAAAAAGGTATCGAACGATTACGTAAGATCGCTCGACTTGACTCGATCTCCCCCACCGTACCGGTCACCTTTAACTTAACCTTTGTGCCTAAATAGCAATTCACAAAAAACCCTTCAACAAAGTCTAAATAGAAGGTATGATTAAAAACCCTATTTATTCCGCGTTGAGGTTTTACCATGAGCAAATCTTCAAAACTAACCATGACCAATGGTTGTCCCGTTGCAAACAATCAAAATGTACTCACCGCCGGCGCACGCGGCCCTATGTTACTGCAAGATGTCTGGTTTTTAGAGAAGCTGGCACACTTTGATCGTGAAGTCATTCCTGAACGTCGAATGCACGCTAAAGGCTCTGGCGCTTTTGGTACCTTTACCGTCACGCATGATATTAGCCAATACACCAAAGCTAAACTCTTTTCTGAAGTCGGTAAAAAAACCGAACTCTTTACTCGATTTTCAACCGTTGCGGGCGAACGCGGTGCCGCCGATGCGGAACGAGACATTCGTGGTTTTGCCCTTAAATTTTATACCGAAGAGGGGAATTGGGATATTGTGGGCAATAATACCCCCGTTTTCTTTTTAAAAGATCCCCTTAAATTCCCCGATCTAAACCATGCGGTCAAACGCGACCCACGCACCAATATGCGCAGTGCACAAAATAACTGGGATTTTTGGACACTACTTCCTGAAGCCCTACACCAAGTAACCATTTTAATGAGTGATCGCGGCAACCCCAAAACTTATCGCCATATGCATGGTTTTGGTAGCCATACCTTTAGCTTTATCAATGCGGACAATGAACGATTTTGGGTGAAGTTTCACTTTAAAACCCAGCAAGGCATTGAAAACTTAACCGATGAAGAGGCTGAAGCCCTGATTGGTCAAGATCGAGAGAGCCATCAAAGAGACTTGTATGACAGCATTGAACAAGGTAATTTTCCGCGCTGGGACTTTAAAATTCAGGTCATGCCCGAAGCGGATGCACAAAACTACCGCTTTCATCCCTTTGATCTAACCAAAGTTTGGTCACACAAAGACTATCCACTGATTGATGTTGGCGTGATTGAGCTCAATCGTAATCCAGAAAACTATCATGCCGAGGTGGAACAAGCCGCTTTTAACCCTGCCAGCATTGTGCCAGGCATTGGATTCTCCCCAGATAAAATGCTACAAGGTCGCTTATTTTCTTATGGCGATGCTCAGCGTTATCGTTTAGGGGTGAACCATGCTCAAATCCCAGTCAACGCACCCAAATGTCCTTATCATAGTTATCATCGAGACGGTGCCATGCGTGTAGATGGCAACTTTGGGAGTACCAAAGGGTATGAACCGAATAGTTTAGGCGAATGGCAGGAGCAACCTGAACACCAAGAACCCCCACTGGATCTATTTGGCTCAGCCGATCACTGGGATCATCGTGAAGATGACAGCGATTACTACACGCAAGCGGGCGATTTATTCCGCCTAATGAGTCCAGAACAGCAACACGTTCTGTTTGAAAATACCGCACGATCGGTGGGTGGTGCGAGTATTGAGGTTCAAAAACGCCATATTTCTAACTGTCTAAAAGCGGATCCTTTATATGGAAAAGGGGTTGCCAGAGCACTCGGGCTTTAAAGCAAGCATCCCAACGAAAACAAGGCTTTATTCTTTTGTAATAAAGCCTCTAATTTAAAGGGACAACAGCTTCTCTTTTTCCCTCTCCTTCCCTCAAACCCTTTACAATAGCCTTCTATCCAATCATTTTTTGTTATAAGGCTGACTTTTGTGGCATTAAAACCAACCATCTATAAATTCAATATTGCGCTGTCAGACCTAAATCGCAACTATTACGACTCACTCAATTTAATCGTTGCCCAACACCCTTCCGAAAATACTGAGCGCATGATGATGCGTGTATTAGCCTTTTGCTTAAATGCACAAGAACAACTGACGTTCACCAAGGGATTAAGTGCCATTGAAGAACCGGATTTATGGGTGCGTAGCTTAGACGATCAACTTTTATTGTGGATTGACATTGGAGAACCCGCTTTTGAGCGAGTCAAAAAATCCACACGACAAGCGCAAGCGGTCAAAGTTTATACGTTTAACAATAAATCGGATGTTTGGTGGGAGCAAAATAAAAATAAACTGCAAACACTCAATGCATCCATCTACCAATTTGCATGGAACGACATACAAACACTCGCCTCTTTTATAGAGCGCGGCATGGACTGTTCTGTAACCATCACCGGCGATTCCGCCTATATTGCCACCGCCTCAGGCGAGTGCGAAATACCTTGGACGGTACTTCAAGCCTCATAAATGATCGCTCTAAAGCAAAAAAAGCCAAGAAGTATTCCTTCTTGGCTTTTTTTAAAAACGAAATTTTAAAATTATTTGAGACCTTTGCACGAGAGGGGCGCGAAACGAAGAACTCGACGCCCGTAGGGGTAAGTCGAGAAAGAAAAAAGAGATAAAATTTGGCTGATTGAGGCGGAAATCGTAGGGAGTAGCTAGCTATTCGCAAGGTGTCGCCCGTAGGAAGTGCCCTTGGGGTGCAACAAAAATCAGGTATATTTTAGCCTTTTTTATCCGTGTATCCTCTCGTGCAAAGGTCTCTATTTAAGCCCTAAGCTTAAAACTCTGCATCATAATAAATTTTTTGCACGTCGTCTAAATCATCTAAGTAAGCTAAAAACTGGTTAAAGTTATCAAGGTCTTCACCTGAAATAGGGGTGTTAATTTTAGGGACAAATTGAATTTCATCCACTTCAAAAGCAATCCCTTCAAAGGCTTCTGATAACGCTTGCTTGGCTTTGGCGTATTCCGTATGTGGAGCAAACACAGTCACCATCTCGTCCTCGCTTTCAATATCGGATACATCGACATCCGCCATCATCAACGCTTCTAGTACTTGCTCTTCATCCCCTTTAAATACCAATATCGCCGAATGATCAAACATGTGGCTAACACTGCCTTGCGTACCAATTTTACATTTTACTTTGGTAAAACAGTGACGTACATCGCCAAAAGTACGGTTCGGGTTGTCGGTTAAACAGTCAATAATGACCATGGTATTCCCAGGGCCATATCCTTCATAACGTGCTAAAGCAAAATCTTCCCCCCCGCCTCCAGCGGCTTTGGCGATCGCTTTTTCAATGACATGCGTTGGGACTTGACTCTTTTTCGCGCGTTCAATTAAACCACGCAGAGCCAAATTCCCTTCAGGATCGGTACCACCCGACTTTGCACATACATAAATTTCACGCCCAAACTTACCATACACTTTGGTTTTTGCGTCCGCGGTTTTTGCCATGGATTCTTTGCGGTTCTGATACGCTCTGCCCATTACTGTCTGCTCCAAATAAAAATTAAAGGCTAAATTTTACACGATACCCACTTTGGTTCAGAAGTTTTAATCAATTTTTCACGCCTTATTAAAGGTAAACAACTTATAATTAGCCTTATTCTGTTAAATAAGACTCTACAATCATGAACCGTCGTAAAAAAATCATTAAAAAGCTGCTCAAAAAAGCCAAGCAAGCTCGAGCCAAAAAACAGCCTAAAAAGAAAAATCACTATATTGCTAAAGTAGACAGAGAGGCACAAGAGGTGACCGAATGTTCTGAAAAAACAGAAGCTGAACCTAAAATAGAATCAATTTGCAACAACTAAGTCTAAACACTCGGCTTCTTGCCATTAAATTAAAAAACTTGTATACCCTTATAACAAAATTTCATTCTACTCTTAAACCTCTATATATAGCGGAGAGTAATAACAATACCCCTAAATAAAGCCTTGTTTTTGCCCTTTTGCCTTTAAAGCACTAAAATTAAGAAAAATACTCTTTGACATTCCCTTAAATTACTATAGAATCAGTCTCGAGCTTGAAATTTCGGTTTTATATTTATGCACAATTCGATGTACTAGTTTTAGTGATCGATCCTGTTCTTCATAAGTAATCGCAACACATTTCAGCCTTACGGTTTTCTTAAATGCTTAAGAGAGCTACTTTAATTACTAATGAAAAAAAAAGATAGGATATCTAATTATGTCTACTACTACTGGTACAGTAAAATGGTTTAACGAGTCAAAAGGTTTTGGTTTCATCGAGCAAGAGTCTGGTCCTGATGTTTTTGCACATTTCAGTGCAATCACAGGTTCTGGTTTTAAAACACTTGTTGAAGGTCAAAAAGTTGAGTTCACTGTAACTCAAGGTCAAAAAGGACCACAGGCAGAAAACATCGTAGCACTTTAAGCTAGGATTTTGCCTTTCAACATACTTTAATGTGTGTTGAAGCTAAAAAAAGGGAAAGATCATTTTGATCTTTCCCTTTTTTTATACCTAAAACTTATGAATCCTAAAAATAGTCACATTTTCAGGATCCCAAAATGATGTTACTTACGAGTGCTTTTCATTCATTTTTTCTAACGCCGCCAAGACTTTTGCATTAATCTTCTTAGGCTTCATGCCTGATAACAGCCCAAGTGCTTCGTCAATATGGGTCATGGTATAAATATGAAACTTGCCTTTTTTAACCGCCTTTCTAACCTCTGAATTTAACATCAAGTGACTGGCATTCGCCTTAGGAATAATGACACCTTGCTCACCCGTTAACCCTTTTACAAAACAAATTTTGTAAAAACCTTCTATTTTTTCATTCACGCCACCAATTGGCTGAATTTCACCAAACTGATTAATTGACCCTGTAATCGCTAAATCTTGGCGCATGGGAACTTTTGCAATCGAGGACAATAATGCCAACAGTTCGGCAGAAGAAGCTGAATCACCCTCTACACCATTGTAAGATTGCTCCATCACAATCGAGCCGCTAAATCCTAAGGCTCTCTTTTTCATATAACGACCACGAATATAACCCGAAAGAATTAACATCCCTTTTGAGTGTATCGGCCCCGCCATATCCACTTCTCGCTCAATATCCAACACCCCTTCATCTCCCGCAGAGGCCTGTGCCGTAATACGAACCGGTTGACCGAACGATTGACGACCAACGGTTAAAACGGTTAATCCATTTACCATACCGATGTGTGTTCCAATGGTGGAAATCAGTACTTGCTGCTCGGTAATCGCGCGATGGTAGTACTCTTCCATTAAGCCCGTATGAAACTCTCGTTGCTGAATCGTGGCTTCAATGGTCTCTCGATTTACCATTTTTTGGCCTCCAGCGCGTGCAAAGGCATAAGCTTCTGCTAAGACATCTCTTAAAATGGCTTTATTGGTATACAGCCGCCCCTCATCTTCTGCCATTCTTGACGCGTATTCAATGAGGCGCTCAAAGGCAGACGGATCAACAGGCAGATCGTCCCATTCTGAAATTTCAGCCGAAATTTGCCTCGCTAAGGTCAACTCATGCTCAGCGGTTCGAGATAACTCGACTTCAAACTCCACCTGTACCTTAAACAGTCGTTCAAACTGTGCGTCAATCTCTTGTAATGCATAAAAGTGTGAGGCTTGCCCCGTTAAAACCAAGGTTAAATCCAATGGAAAATCTGGCAAGTGGTATGGAACGACACTGGTGGTAGAAGGCACTTCAAACGTTAAACGTTTACTCATTAACGCCGCTTTTAAATTAGACCAAATTTCAGGGTCTTTTAATACGGCCTGAATATTCACAATCAAATAACCACCGTTCGCCTGTTGTAACAGACCTGCTTGGTGGTTCATAGCCAGACTCACCGTATCTAATGCGTTCGCGGCGGCTGAATTAATGGTGTAGCCAAAAAGTTTAGGGGTTGACGCATTTTGCTCATAAATAACAGGCGCATGTTCCAAACCGCGGTGATCGACCAATAAATTAACTTCAAAAACAGATAACCCTTGTTGCTCGGCCAACAACTCCTCCATACTGGGCTGTGTACCCGAGGTCACCTGATCGTCCCGTTGATCCCAAAACAGATGTAATTTTGAGACGACACTCTCTTGTAGCGCGGTTAAGTACGAACGTATCTCTGGTGTTCGTCCAAATTTTGCTTGCAGTTTTTTAATTAAAGGTGCTAAGTGCTTATTCACCACTTCTGTATTAAGCGCTTTCCCTGCATCTAAAAACTCATGCTGCAGAAAAGGAAAGTGGGTCAGTCCTTTATTTAACGCCTCTTCAACTTGATCAAAAGCACTTAAAAATCGTGCTTGAAGCTCATCATCCAGTGTTTTTAAATCCGCCATACGATAAGGCTTTCCATCCACTATCGCATGCAATATAAAGCTATTTTCGGTTTGATTAATCTCAATACCTAACGCTTCCGCCAGTGTAAAGGCCGGTTCTAATGCCGCTTGCTGCTTCTCTGCCAACTCATTCTCTAGCTGCTGACTTTTTAACTGATAAGCATGACCATCAAATAACACAGGAAGCTGCGTTTTCAATTGTGTTATAAACTGCTCTAAAGCCGTTTTAAAGTGATAGCCCTGCCCCGCTTTAAAATATAAATATTGAGTTTTATTCGCCTCACTAAAGTCTGAGACCAGCAACACATCCGAAGGGAGTTTTTTTTGTACGGCCGCTTTTTTCAGCATCGCCTTTGTCATGCCTATTCGACCAACACCCGGCTCTCCCATAATAAAAATATGATTGTGCTTACGCTTTAAGTGTAGACCGAAGCTTAACGATTGATAGGCACGTGGATGAAAATGTTGCATAAAGGTCAACAACTCATCGTCCTTATTTTTGACTTTATCTAAGGCAATATCACGAGGCTTTAGGCGAGTAAAACGGTATAACTGGGAGGCGGATAGTTTTTCCATAAATCAGCGACTTCTCATTAAATTATCAATAATCCACTATACCAAATTTTACAATGGGTTTAATGTAAGCTTTCCACCTGAATCGTTATAATGTTCAAAAGACGCAAAAAGACCGCATTATGAATTCCCCCGAAATTACCCCTCTCACTCCGCTAATCAGCCCTCTTTTTGAGGCCTATAACATCTCCGTTTATATGAAGCGTGAAGAGTTAAACCACCCTTTTATTCAAGGTAATAAACTCCATAAGCTCAGATTAAACATTCAAGCCGCTTTAGCACAACACAAAACCACCTTATTAACCTTTGGGGGAGCTTACTCCAATCACATTGCTGCGACAGCCGTAGCCGCACAAGAAGCAGGTTTGAGCAGTATTGGAATTATAAGGGGGGATGAGCTGGCAACGCAGCCTGAAAACTGGAGCGCAACCCTGAAACAAGCCTCAAAAAATGGGATGACATTACAGTTTGTGACACGTGCCGAATACCGCAAAAAATCTGAAATGCTAACGTTATTACAAGCAAAATTTCCAGAAGCCTATCTTCTTCCTGAAGGGGGATCAAATACATTGGCCGTGGAGGGGTTTAAGCCTCTAATGCAACAAATAGAAATGCAATGCCCTGATTGGACTCACCTTTTTAGCGCCGTAGGAACAGGGGCAACCTTGGCTGGCTTAATAAAACATACCCCTTTCTCTCCCCAAACAGTACAACGTACTATTTTAGGCGTTGCAGTCTTAAAACAGGGGGACTATTTACTACCGCAGATCAAAACATGGGTTGGACAAAAACCCGTCCACAGCTGGAAGCTATTAACGCAATACCATGGCGGAGGCTATGCAAAAAGTTCAGATGCTTTACAAAAGAAACAACAAGCGTTTGAACAAGCGTTTGATATTCGATTAGATCCCATCTATACCGTAAAAATGGTGAATGCCTTCTATGAACAGCTGAAACAAGGAGAGATTAAGTCGGGTTCTAAAGTTATTTTGTTACACACAGGGGGACTGCAAGGAAGCACACAATTGACTTAAAATATAAAACATAATAGATTGATTTTAAAAAATATTATAGCCAAGCTGATTAATTAATATTAATACGATACCGATCAACCAAGCCAACTCCATCACTTCAATCATTGCGCCTGCCGTATCACCAGTCATACCGCCTGTAACCGAAATCATAATCCAACGCACCCAAAACCAAACCAAAGTTAACCCTAAAAACAGGTAAGGATTGATCCAAATAACAACCACACTTAACAACAACAGCCACCCCCAAACCACATAGCGATTTAGGTGTAGAAACATATCTTGAGCAATGCCATTTAAGCTAACATATTGTGTAATCGGCATTAAATTAATTGAGGAGATACGCCCGACAACCGGTGCTAAACATAAAAACAGCCATGCTTGGTAATCAATTATAACCACCAATACACTCCACTTTAAAATTAACATTAGCACCAATGCAACCCCACCACCAGTGCCAATCAAGCTGTCTTTCATCACTTCCAACGCTTTTTGCTGGTTGCCAGATGAACTCAACCAGCCATCTGCGCTGTCTGCCAAACCATCTAAGTGTAGCCCGCCTGTACTCCAAACCCAAAAAGCTAAGACAATTCCTGCCACAATCTGAGAAGGTAACCAAACATAAAGCTGTGCCACAGCTACTAACAACAGGCCAATCAGCCCGCCCACCACAGGAAACCAATTAAGTGCCCGCCCCATATCCTGAGCGGTTACAGAGTCGTACTGTATACTGGGAAAACGACTTAAAAATTGAATGGCTAACCAAAATGGTTTAAACATGAAAAAAACCTTAAGAGGCCTTATGCCCAGTGAGTATTAAACTTAAAAATAAAACCTGAGAGAGTACCCAGAAAAAGACAAGATACACATCATCCTTAAAACGCAATGATTATACGTAAAAAACACTACAGATATAAAAAATATTTTCAATCAACTTTTAAGCGATTCTGAACCAGTTCAACCAGCTTGATAAAATAGCCCTTTGGAAAACCAGAACCATTCACCACATCACATTCTACACAGTCCAGCGCAAAAGACTCCAACGTCATTCGAGCTGCAAAGCCTATTTCTAACTGAAACAACGCACGATTATCCAGTCCTAAAAGTTGCTTTAGCAACACTCGCATCACGCCACCATGCGTTACCACAAGAACATGATTTAATGAGGCTTCTGTTGCTTGATGCAGTAACTGTTCAAACGCTATTTTAATACGGCATTCAAATGCTTGTAACGACTCCGCTTGTTCAATGTCATACTCAAATGGATTCTCTAGATAGTGTTGTAACCCATTAAAATCTAAAGCGTTTACCTCCTCATAAGACAAGCCATCCCATACACCAAAATCACGCTCTTGAAAATCCGACCACACTTGAACCGTTGTTGTTTTTTCTCGCTTTAAATAATACGATTCAACAGGCTCTAAACAACGCTTAGCAGGCGATACGACCACCAATTCAGGTGTTGTATCATTTGAAGCGCACGAAAGAGATGACAAAACGGCCTGCATCTGCTGCTGCCCAGATGGGCTTAGCACGGCTGGGGAGTGCCCTCTTAAAAAGGCACCATCCAGACAGGAACCATGGCGAACCAAATCAATTCGCATTCTGTTTACTTAACCACTTCCGATTCAGAAACTCCCGCCTCTGAAAACGTCGCCATCTGTTCATGCAATAGACATGCCATCTTAATAACCGGAATTGACAGTGTGGCACCTGACCCCTCTCCTAAGCGTAACGATAGGTCTAATAACGGCTGAACGCCTAAACGTTCAAATACGAGCTGCTGTGCTGGCTCAACCGATTGATGTCCAAAAATCATCCAATTTTTTGCATCAGGCGCCATTTCACATACCACCAATGCTGCGGCACAAGCAATCATGCCATCAATCACCATCGTTAATCCTTTTTCAGCACAAGCCAAGTAGGCGCCCACTAATGCGGCAATTTCTAAACCACCCACACACCTTAAAACCGCTAATGGTTCAATAAATTGTGCTTGATGTTGCAACAACCCCTGCTCAATAACCGCTACCTTTTTTATTTTTTGAGCGCTATCAATTCCTGTCCCCAAGCCAACAATATCTTTTACCGAGCCGTTACAAATCTGTGCAATAATCGCGGTTGCGCTGGTGGTGTTTCCAATCCCCATCTCACCTGCAATAAACAGATCCGCACCACTTTCCAACGCTCGCTCAACAGCGGTACACCCTACCGCCATCGCTTTATTTAACATTTCGACCGTCATCGCAGGTTGTTGTAAAAAATTAAAACTTCCTGAGGCGACTCGATATGACTGCAAATGCTTAAAGGGGTGTTTACCGCCATCAGTAATATCTGCCAAGACACCAACATCCACCACTTCAAACGACGCTTGATTGGCTTTAGCCAGTACCGTAATCGCCGCACCGCCCACTGAAAAGTTTTTAACCATCTCCTGCGTGACCACAGAAGGGAAGGCAGAAACCCCCTCCTCTGCAATACCATGGTCTGCCGCAAATACAGAGATCCACGGGGTGGTAATCTGAGGACAAATTTGGCTTTGATGCCCCGCTAACAACACCGCAAGTGACTCTAATTGCCCTAAAGAACCTTGAGGTTTTGTGAGTGTATTCTGGCGTGCTAACGCCTCTTTCTCAAAAGACTTAGAAACTTCTTTAACATTAAACAAAAAACAAACCCTCTATCTAAAACAATCACTTAACAAACAAATAAGAACCAAAATATTAAGAAGAAAAACCCGCTTCAGTGCCCTTTTAAATCGTTATAAAAAAACTATTTCAATTTCATTGGCAACCCTGCGGTTACAAAAATAACCTCATCGGCGCACTGTGCAACACTTTGATGCAGCCATCCCAACTCATCCACAAAACAGCGCGTAAGCTTCCCAAGAGGAACCACGCCTAACCCCACCTCGTTACTCACTAAAATAACCTCTGACTTTAAGGTTGGTAATAGAGACAGCAGCGCCTTCTTCTCTCTTTCTAGGCACTCAAACTCAAGTAAATTCAATGTCCATAAGGTTAAACAATCAATTAATAAACAGTGATCTTCATGGTCTAATTCTTGCAAACACGTCGCCAACTGGACAGGACTCTCTATCGTTGTCCAATGACTTGGACGATCGGCTTGATGTCGCTGGATACGATGAATCATCTCAGTATCGACCGTTTCTGTAATATCGATCCCCTTGTTCATTTCCAAAGAAGGCATCATCACCTTTGCCGTCGCAATATAAAATATCTCACGACCTTGTAACTCAGAAGCAACCGCTAAGGATTCCGCATAAGCACTCTTACCAGAACGCGCACCGCCTAAAATAAATTGGATCATACCCTAGCCTTTCTTAAGATCATATACCGAACGAACAATCTCTTTTGCCAGCCCATCAATAAAAACAATTTCATCAGACTTTTTCTTTAAACGACCTTCAATCACATCAATATTCATAATAAAGCGCCCTTTAAACTCTCTGTTTTTTTTAGAGACACGCCCTAGCTCCGTCGCTCCGTTCATCACCTTAATCTCATAACTATATTGGGGGTACGCTAAAGCACCTGAAGGGTGTGGGCTTTGTTCATTCAAAAACTTGCGTTGATACGCCACTTGAACGGTCAAATAATTGGCCACAGATTGTTGACTTAATAACCCCTGTTTTGCTAATTGCACTTTTATCTTTTTTCTTAATAGCTCCTGAAGCTCAGCTTCCGTATGGTACGTAATATTTGGTTCTATATGTTGTGATATCGTTAATAAAACACTCCCCACTTTAAACTGATCACCTAGCTCAACAGAAGGTTTAACCCCACTGCCTGAGCAACCTACTAATGCTAAAAAAAGCACCACAACCATGCTATACGTTAACTGCTTCACCCTATCTGCCCATCCATTTTTTTTGTAAACCCTAACGACGCTTTAAATAAGCACAATATTGAAACATAATAATAAATCTAACGTCTAATAAATTTAGGCAAAAAAAAAGCGGCCGAAGCCGCTAAACACACAAAGGAAACTGTGCCACTTTTTACTTAACGTTCTTTGAAACTAAACCGTTAAGCTGTCTCGTTGGTTAATAGTCCAACGGGTGGCGATATTTTTTCGAACCGTTGTTGGCGCATCTCTAAATACTGTGTAATATTTTTAGAAATCGCTAAAAACTCTTCGGTCGGAATCTGGCGAATCACCTCATCCGTTTTACTGTCTTTAATAAAGACCACGATATTTTGTGAATCTCTATCTCTTTCAAACTTCATATAATTTTGAAGTTGCTTTAATTCGGTATTTAAATTCTGCATCAATAAATCAACTTCTGCGGAATCTAATTTTGTTGTTCCTGTAGAACCTTGATCGTTTGCTTCTTGCAATTTTAGTTGGCTAATATCGGCTTTTTTTTGCTCGATCTCTTGAGCGACTTTTTGCTGATTTGCCCCCTGAAAACTGCCAGAAACATTCGATTTTATCGTATTACTAGCATTGCCAACAGAACTATTGATTGGTGTTGCGGTTAACCCACTCGGTTGCATACCACTTATTGTTGCCATACTTCCTCCCGTTCAACCTCCTATAATTACTTATATGATTTCATTGAACAAGACACCTGTCAAATTTTCTTTATTCACATTACCATTTTGTTGTACCGAATCTAAATAGCTTTGGATCTGTTGCATCCGTTTAAGCGAATCTTCATTCGGGAATTGTTTAATAATTTCATCCGTTACTCGATCAATGACTTTAATCACTGGCGATTGCGTACTTTCATCGACTGCAAAAGAGACCCCCATTCCAAGCTGCTCCAGTCTTGAGTTCACTTGGCTCACTTGTTCTTGAATCTCTTTATTCGTTGCTTGTTGTGTATTCAGTGATGATGCTACACCGAGTGACACTTTCTGCTGTGGTTGCTGCACCTCTACCACCGGCTTAATATCCGATGGCAGCGTGCTTTTGCCAATAGCAGGTGTTGATACAGTATTAATATCCATATCAATCCCTCCCTATTGAACCATTCTTTTCTAACCGATTAACGTAATAACGATAATACGTTTTGAGAGGCCTGGTTCGCTTGACTTAACATACTCATACCCGCTTGTTGCAGAACTTGATTTTTCGCAAGATCTGCACTCTCTTTCGCAAAATCTGCGTCTTGAATCCCAGAGCGTGCTGCAGAAGTATTTTCACTTACATTTTGTAAGTTAGAAACAGTATATTCCAAACGGTTCTGCACCGCACCCACGCCTGAACGTGCGCTACTCAAAGTACTCAACTGTGTATTTAGTACTGTAATCGCACCAGCCGCATTTGCAGAGGTATCGACACCTACCGCCGTAACAGCCGTTGCGATTGCAGATCCAGCAATGGTTGTGAGATTGATTGAATCTGCCACATTATCCTCCCAACCTACTTGTAGGTTAGTAGAGACCGCAGTATTCATAATTGCAATCCCATTAAACTTCGTTGTTGAAGCGATACGGGTTAATTCGGCAGAGAGTGCATCAAATTCAGCATTCATTGCGATACGGTTTGCAGAACTATACGTATCGTTTAATGACTGAATTGCCAATTCACGTTGGCGCTGCATCATATTGGTCATCTCTTCTGCTGCCCCATCAATGGTTTGCGCCATTGAAATCCCATCATTCGCATTACGAACCGCCATATCGGTACCCATAATTTGGGTCGTCATATTGGTTGCTACCGCTAACCCTGCTGCATCATCTGCGGCACTGTTAATACGAAGCCCCGAGGTTAAACGTTCCATTGAAACAGACAGGTCACGATTTGATGAGTCTAATTGACGTGTTGCATTTAATGAACCGATATTTGTATTGATTACCATAGCCATGATAAATCTCCTTATTTATAAAGAATCGTAACAACCACTTATTAAGCAGATGTTTCAGAGTCTATTTGCCAAGTAAGTTTGACAAAAGTTTTTTTAAAACCCCCTTAAATAAGGGTTTTAAAATTTTATTTTCACCAATAAACTTTATTGGTGAAAAAAACTATTGCAGTAACTGCATCACGTTTTGAGAAGCTTGATTTGCTTGACTCAACATGCTCATACCTGCCTGCTGTAATACTTGTGTTCTGGCAAGATCGGCGCTCTCTTTGGCAAAATCCGTATCTTGAATTGCGGAGCGAGACGCATTAATATTTTCACTAATATTCTGTAAGTTCGCCACGGTATACTCTAAACGGTTCTGTACCGCACCCACGCCTGACCGTGCCGTGCTCAACACACTAATTTGCCCATTCAACCCTGCTACAGCCAATGCTGCATTTGCAGAAGTATCCACGCCTAATGCTGTAACAGCTGTGGCAATCGCAGATCCTGCAATTGCCGTCACAACAATCGAATCCGCCGCATTATCTTCCCATCCCACATGAATATTAACTTGAGCCGCAGTATTCATAACGGCCACACCATTAAATTTTGTCGTGGATGCGATACGGGTTAATTCGGCAGAGAGTGCATCAAATTCAGCATTCATTGCAATACGGTTCGCAGAACTATACGTATCGTTTAATGACTGAATTGCTAACTCACGTTGGCGCTGCATCATATTCACCATCTCTTCCGATGCACCATCAATTGTCTGCGCTAAAGAGATTCCATCATTGGTATTGCGAATTGCCATATCCGTACCCATTATCTGAGTCGTCATTGATGTGGTTACTGCCAAACCAGCGGCATCATCTGCGGCGCTATTAATTCTTAATCCTGACGTTAAACGCTCCATTGAAACGGCCATATCACGACTGGACATATCCAATTGACGTGTCGCATTTAATGAACCGATATTTGTATTGATTACCATAGCCATAATAGTTACTCCTTGTGTGTACCTAATTGTGTTTTGTGTTTGTCTATTTTTTATTATTTGAGACAGTGTCTCCTGCCTTCAATTACCTTAACGGTCAACACTCAAAAAGCTTTAGGACTTATTTAAAAAAAAGCCAATAAAAGCGATAAGACTACGATTCATGACCGGCTTAAAACCAAAAAACCACTCATAAAGAGTGGTTTAAAAGGGGTCGGCTCAATGGATGATAAAAGCGTAAATCCGCTTAAAACTTAGACGGGATAATCATCTGTCGGGGATAGAAAATAAAAAAAAGATTTAACACTACTCTTAAGACTCCTCATTAAAACCATCAACAAGATGCTGTAAACGTACCTGATCAATTAAAGCGCTTTTTTCAGCCTTTTCTAATAATGAATTCGCCTCCTCTATCTGTTGCTGTTGCACGAGTAAACGAATCAAAGAGAGCATCGCATCGGTATCTTCATACAGTAGTGGATAAATACGATAGGTCGCAATGGCGCTGTCATAATCCCCTAGCAACGCGAATGCCTCTGCATATTTAGAAAGGTATTTAACATTCATTAAACTTAATGCCTTTAGTGCTAACAGCCCTTTTTCAGGCTCCGCTAGTGCAAACGCTAAAGGAAAAATTTGTTGCTGAATCCAAAAACTTTTTTGTTCAGGGTCGACGCTAAGATAAAAAATAAAAGCATCTTCGATATCTCCGCTCAACTCTAACTTCATTCCCGTCGCCAAAGACCTTGCCATATAATAATCCGTTGAAGGCGTTGAAGAGAGTTGGCGAAGCGTCGCTTTCACGGCATCTAGATCCTTTGCTTCAAATGCCTGATTCAATCGTAATATAAACTCTTCTGGTGTATTTAACCGTTGCTGAAAAGCCTTCTCTAAAGCACTTTCATCCTCTTTCATCTTTTGAAATAAAGCTTCTAACTGTGCCGTTTGAACAGAGTAGTTTTTCCGATAATACTCAACATCATGCTCTGAAAAATGCTCGACCCACACATGAAAACGACCTGGAATACTTTTTTCTAACCACCGATCAACCAACACTAAAAAGTCTGTTTCTGGGTTCAACTCTAATAAACGGAACTTAGCCTCCTTTTTAAGCGCTTCTAATTTAACCAAAAACCGCTCAGCCGCAAACTTTAACCCCCCAAAAAAACCGCTTAAAGCATTGGTCATCTCTGCCTGAGACATCTCTAATTCAGACTCCACTGGCTGCAACGTCTCCATAAAAGCCTGATAGCCATAATTCACAAACGTTTGATAGTCCACACCAATTATTTTTTCCAATTTTGTTTTTAACTTTAAAACAGACTGAATTCTTTTGGACTGCTTCGCCTCATCTAAAAATATAATTTCGGTTAATTGCAGTCCTTTTTTTGCTTCCTTCACAATATTAAAGAGCCACTTAGAGTGTGATTGAATCTCTTTAATTAAAAACTCTTGAAATATACGTTCACCCTCTGCATCAATGCCTAATAGATCAGAAAGGCGCGTAACAATACTATTTTTATTCTGAGTCAGTGCAATATCATCGACAACACAGTGCTGAACACCTTGAATAACCGCGGCTCCATCATTCAAGTTAAATACCCTAAAATTTGGTTCTTCTTTTTTCAGTTTTAAGGTTGTTACTTCAAAAGAGTTACGTGCATCATATAATTGAATATTGGTTGCAACCTCCTCCCCTCTATAATTTATGGCGGTTGTATCAGAGGCATCACGCTGTTTATTTTTTGCTTCAATACTTTCTGATTCGTGACACACCCCTTCTGGGGTAAAGCAAAAATCAACCCCTGCAAGGTATACGGTAGAGACACCAAGATAAACACTAATCCCATAGAGCGCATTCGTGACCGTTGGACCATCTGAAATAATATTCTCTTCCCCCCCCTTCGCCCAAGGAAAACGTCTGCGACTATAGGTTTTTAATCCCGACCACTGACGGATTAATGGAGCATAAGGGTGCTCACCTGTAATTAAAACACTCTCCTTTTCAAAGTGATACATCTCCTTAGAGTAATCAAAAATTAAGGGCTGCCCATCAAATGTTCCGATAAAATCAGGTGTAATTCCCTCCTTTACCAATCGCTTACAAATACGACTTGCCGCAAAAATCCATATTTTTTTCTGGTTTTCCTTCAACCACGGAATCACACTATCTAGAGAGGGGCCTCCTCCTAATAAAATTGCAGGAATATCATCTGGTAACACCCCTTTAATATTAGATAACGGATGACGCAAATCACAAGCACTCTCTATCTGCTGATCAAAGACTTTCTTAAAGTCATAGTTATCAACTCGATCAACCCGAAATTGAAAAAAAAGCTCTTTATATTTTTTATCAATCCCCTGATAGTTATCTTTGTCATTCACCGAAAGAAGGGAACTTAAAAGAATGACCGCATTGCGAATGACATAATCTTGATAAGTGTCATACAACAACTCAAACGTAAACTCTTCAAACGTATAAAGCGCTACCTTAAATTTATCTTGATCACTTAAAAGCTTGCCTCGTTCTTGCCTAAGGTAGTCAATCACTTCTGAATGATCGATACAAACAAAGCGTTGTTGTGTGGTTGCTATACTGGCTAAATAATCCATTAACAAGCCTGAATCGGTTCCCAGAACCACAAATAACTTTTTATCAGGTAAACGTTGTCCAATAAATACCTCATAAAGTTCAGCCGACTTTGTTTGGTCAAACTGCGTAGGGTAATAACCCTCTAAAACATTCTCATTTTGTTTCGTTTGTATAACATTCATATATGACTTCTCATTCCCACCTTAAAGAATCTTTATGTAGCACTCTAACGGTTACGTATCAAAACCAACTCAGCGTCTTGCTCTGCCGCTTTCCGATACCATTTATCAACTTCTGAAAACTCCTGATGTAAGGATGTCCCCAATTTAACGAAAGGAGACATTTTAATCCCCTGAGATTTACTCGCTTTTTTAAGCCAGTTAACCGCTTCAGTCAAATCCTGCGATCCCCCCCGACCATACGCCAGCATTAAGCCTAAATTATATTGCGCCATCACATCACCTTGCTTTGCCGCTGCTAATAACCAACGACGCGCTTGTTGATCATCACGCTTTACCCCTTTTCCAGTCATATAGATCAAACCCAAAAAACGTTGTGCCGAGACCTCCCCCTGCTCGGCGGCTTTTTTCCACCACATCGCCGCTTTGGCATAGTCTCGTCGTACCCCCTTGCCTTGAAAGTGAATTAAGCCTAATTTAGATTGTGCCAGCGGATGATTACTTTCAGCGGCATAAAACCACCACTCGGCCGCTTCTTTATCCTTCTTTCGAACTCCTTCACCCTGCGAATACAATACGCCCAAAAAATAACGCGCCAACACATCGTCTCGATCCGATGCATGGGTTAACCACTCAAATGCTTTTTCGGGGTCATGATCCATTCGCTTGCCATCAATATACAATAAGCCTAAGACACGCTGAGCACGTGCATCACCTGCTTCGGCTAACTTTTTAAACGCCTTAACGGCTGAAAAATAATTGCCTTTATTATAGTTTTCTACCGCCGCCTCGTAGCTTGCAAAACTAAAGGAGGCAACCCCCATTAAACAAGAAAATAGTGCTATTTTTATCCAGTGAGTCATCCGCATCCACCCCATAAAATCCCTTTTTAAGAAGCTATTATCTTACTCTATTTGAGGCTACTCAACACTGCTTCAACTATTTAAAATATTTTCACTGAGGTGATTTTAATTTATAGTAGAGACCTTTGCACGAGAGGGGCGCGAAACGAAGAACTCGACGCCCGTAGGGGTAAGTCGAGAAAGAAAAAAGAGATGAAATTTGACTGATTGAGGCGGAAATCGCAGGGAATACCTAGGTATTCGCAAGGTTTTCAACAAAAATCAGGCGTATTTCAGCCTTTTTTATCCGTGCATTCTTTCGTGCAACGGTCTCTAATCTCTTCTTAATTTTATGGAATACCTCAAATGAGTTCTGAAAACACCCCATACGGCTTTGGAGACAACTCTTATAAAGCCGCTGGAAAGCTCGAAGGATTAACGCGATTGGTTGACGACTTTTATGACCAAATGGACACCCTTCCAGAAGCCAAACACATCCGAGAAATGCACCCCGAAGACCTCACCTTATCCAGAAAAAAACTGGCCTACTTTTTATCGGGCTGGTTAGGTGGCCCTAGCCTATATGCCGAGCATTTTGGTGGCATCAGTATCCCGCGTTCGCACCAACACCTTGTAATCGGGGATTCCGAAGGGGATGCTTGGCTGCTTTGCATGGAGAAAGCTCTGGAAAAACAACCCTATCAAGAACGCTTTAAGCAGTATTTACTGGAACAACTTCAATTTCCAACCGAGCGAATTAAAGACGTTTGTAGCCAAAAATGGAAAAATCGACGAAACTTATGCCCCCTCTGAACGATAACGCCAAACTTTCTCCTTGCTGTTTAGCGTATTTCCCAGTAGAATCGCGCGTTTTCAGGTGCGTGAAAACACGTTAAACGGGAAACTCGTGAAGAGACTGTTAAAGGTCTCGTTATATTCGAGTGCTGCCCCCGCAACGGTGATAGAGAAGAACAGACACCCTGCCATTGGAATTAAATTTTCCGAGAAGGCGTTTGTAAAGTGCTCTTAAGCCCGGATACCGGCCTGAAAAAATGAGAATGATCGATCATTTTTCTCAAAACCGATTGCGGTGGGCAATACGGAGATAAGCCAAATTTTGTGCGCTCGCTCTTTTATGCGTGCTATGAACGTAATTTATCCTAACCTTAGGTAGGCCACGTTTTTACGTAGACCCTAAGCCCGTTTTGCCTTTGTAATTCTCAATTTATTGCGAAGGATACTCCATGAAATACTCAACATTAACCTCTGCTATTTTGGTCGCACTTGCAACAGCAAACGCACATGCAGAGACAACACAACTCAATAACGTGATTGTCACAGCCAACCATACCGCCATGTCTCAACACTCTGTCACCACGAATACCACGGTCATTACCGCCGAAGATATTGCCGAAAATCATTACCGCACACTACAAGATGCGTTAGAAAGTGTTCCAG
>JALSJT010000029.1 GCA_026989175.1 Thiomicrorhabdus sp.
TTTTAAAAAAGTCTTTTAAGGCAAGAATATAGGGTTCATCCAGCGGACGGAGGCCCCCTAAATCAAGCGATAACCCGTGAGCGACAAAAGGAAAGCGTTCGGTCAGCTCTTTAAGTTGCCGTCCTTTTTGCCCCCCAAAATTAAGCCAGTTTTCAGGCACGACTTCCATAAAATCAATTTGAAAATCTGGAGAAGTTCGAATTTCATCAAAGAAATCCCTTCTTAATCCTAACCCAACGCCTGAAACTGGGTAGGCGTTTTCAGCTTCTGGCATATTAAAACCCTCTTTTTAATAGCAAAACACCTCAAGAAGTTGAGGTGTTTTGCTGTTTTACAGACGTATCTAATTAAGCGTAAACTTAATCTCTCATTCCGCCACACTTGCCTTCGCCACATTTGCCTTCGGAAGCCTTCGACTTACCGCCACACTTGCCTTCACCACATTTACCTTCGGTCATTTTAGCCTTACCGCCGCACTTGCCTTCACCGCATTTACCTTCCATTTTTTTAGAGTGCGACTTACCTTCACCATGCTCGTGCTTATCATCCGAGTACTTTGATTTACCACCACACTTACCTTCACCACATTTGCCTTCCATCGCAACTTGCGTATAACCCGATTCCATCTTAGCAAATCCAAACGGATTCTCTGATGCGGATGCAATGCCTGTTACACCGACTAATGAGGCTCCGGCTAATTTTAAAAAATCTCTACGTGTTTTCATGAACTTACTCCATATAAAAATAAAAGTATAATTAAGCACCCTTTGCACAAAAGGGTTCACTCATTTTTTTAATCGATCCTTACAAGAGACCGCTTTACCGTTAACTTCTTTCAAAAAGTTTATTGTTTTACCATCGATTGTGCGATCGTCATCGCTTTAAGAATTCGCAACGCTTCATCCAACTCATAATCTTTGTCTAATAGGGCTTGAAGTTCATCCGCTTTTTCTTTCTCTTCATCGGTCATGTCACGCTTTTCGACCTCTGATTTTTTCGAATCTCCATGCCCATTCGACAAGTGCCCCGTTAAATTTTTCTCTTTAATATTGCCAAATTTACTGGCTTCTAATTTCTCTAATTTCACCAGTGCAATTTCAACATCTGGCACAATTCCTTCCGCTTGGATGGAGCGTCCCGATGGCGTGTAATAACGGGCAGTGGTTACCTTTATTGCAGCGCCATTGTTCAGTTGCAACAACGTTTGTACAGAGCCTTTACCAAAACTGGTACGCCCTGCAATTAACGCACGCTTCTGATCCTGCAATGCTCCCGCCACAATCTCGGATGCCGAAGCGGATCCTTCATTAATTAAGACAACAATCGGTTTACCATCCATCAAATCGCCCATTTCAGACTCAAACCGCATTTGTGAATTTTTAATACGCCCTTCGGTATACACAATCAAGCCTTCATTTAAAAACGCATCAGACACTTGAATAGCGGCTTGTAACACGCCACCTGGGTTATTACGAAGATCTAACACCAACCCCTTTAACGGCTCACCATGCTCCTCTTCCAGTTTTCTCATCGCTTTCTTTAAATCACTGCCTGTTCTAACCTGGAACTGACTGATTCGTAAATAGCCCACACCATCTTTTAACATCCGTTGCTTAACGCTTTTTACTTTGATAATGGCACGCGTCACCTTAATATTCAAAGGCGCATCTTCGCCTTTACGAATAATGGTCAGCTCCAAATCTGTGCCTGGTTTACCACGCATGATTTTAACCGCTTCACCCAAGGTTTTCCCTTTCACGGGCTCATCGTCCAGTTTAATGATCAAGTCACCTGATTTAATCCCTGCCGCTTGAGCAGGCGTATCATCAATAGGTGAAATGACTTTAACAAAACCATCTTCCATTCCTACTTCCATCCCCAAACCACCAAACTGACCCGTGGTATGCTCTTCCATCTCTTTATAGTCTTTAGGGGGAAGGTAGGCGGAGTGCGGGTCTAAACTAGATAGCATGCCACTAATAGCACCCTCTAACAATTTTTTATCATCGACTTCATCAACATAATCATGAGAAACTCGTTCAAATACTTCAACAAACCCTCTTAACTCTTTTAATGGTAGAGACAATACCGCTCTATTTTGCTCATTAAGAATCACCTCTTCACGATCGGCCCAAACCGTAGTACCCACGACGGTCATCCCGCCTAAAAGAGCGCCTAGGCCAATCCATAAGACTTTTTTAATTCCTGTTGTACTCACTAAACTCTCCAGATTGGGTATTAGTTACCATAAAAAATAACCGCTTATCATGGTAAAATGGGTAAATATTTTTAATAAAACTTGATCCATTATAAAATAAGTTATGCCTGTATGGCAGATTGATTCTGTTTTTAATAAACATTCAAAAAAATAAGGCACAAAAACATGGCCACTCAAAAAAACATGCTTTTCAACATGAAAGAAGAAAACATCAACAAGGCCTCCAGAGCATTAAAAGCCATGGGTCACCCCCTACGCCTTAAAATTTTATGCGTAATTGGTGAAAGCGAGTTACCTGTCATGGAAATTGTCAAACAAGTGGGTACCACCCAAAGCAATATCTCTCAGCACATTGACATTTTAAGAGAGAAAGAGATCATTACCTCTCGCCGTGAAGGCAGCAAAATTTTATGTAAGGTTCGTGATCACAATATTTTGCAGTTAATGGAAGTCATGCAACATACTTTTTGTAAAATCGACTCTTCCGATAAATAGCAGGCATAAAAAAACCAAGACGTTATCATTAAAGCCTTGGTTTTTTAAGGTATGCTTATTTCAAGTCAAATGATCTTATTGCGGTAAATCACTAACTGAAAGCGAATCTTGATAGATGACATTTTTAAAGGTCCCAACAATCGCTTGACCATCTTTCACGATATCTACAACACCGGTTAACGCTGATGCATTCGTGCCATTAAAGCTTCCGTTAATAGAACCTGACACAACCGATTGAGAAGCCGAGCCAAATCCATTCATTGTATTAGAAGAGAATTGATTACCCGACACAGTACCAGCTGCACCGACATCCAGACCTCCGTACCATGCTCCAAACCATGTTGCCTGTCCAAAATCGACTTTAATCAGGTTATCGACTTTTCCAAGCCCCGAATACATGCCATAACCTGAATACTCAGCAACACGACCCAACGTCGCAAATTCAGCCATTCGATCTAAGGGCGTTAAGCTTCCTGCCACAAAGCTACCCGTCACGGCTGTGCCGTCATTAATTTGACCAATGGTTGATGCGCCTGTGTGTTCTGGATCAAAGCTATTGCCTAATGCGCTAAACTGCCAGCCTTGCGGAAAGGTCACTAACTTTAGCAAACTGCCTTCCGAAGCGACCTCAAACTGACTGATCTGAACCGCACCTGCTTCATCCGATAAACCAGTGCCAGCATAAGGGCTATCAATTAAAGGAAGAATCTCTGGAGAGACATAAAACTGAGCCCCTTCATTAAAGACGATCTCCTCACCTGAAGCCGTGGTCAACAAACCAATCACTTCACCTGTCGCCGTATCGACCTTTAACTTCAATTCACCCGCTTGCAACCCTCCAAAATCGGGATGTGTTAACATCGCGTAACCCTGCCAATTATAGTCAACCACTGGCTCCACAGCTGGTGGTGTTACTGGTGGTGGCTCAACAGCTGGTGGCTCAACAGCTGTTGAGCCACCATAAGCAGCTGTACGAATATCAGGCTCAACAATGCCTTCAAAACTACCTTCAACAGGCCCTGCTGCAGGAGCCTCTTGTTGCGCTAAGTAGGTATCTACACCACACCAAATCGCCCAACCTTCTAAGCCTTCATCTGCACTACAGTTATTAACTGGTTCATCCACACTTGCACTCACCCATGGTGAAAATAGCGCCAAAACCAATACACTTCTTGTAAAAATATTACTCATTTTATTCACCCCTTAAGCCCTAACCATTAAACCATAGAACTTAGACTTTATTAAAACTGCTTACTTAAATTAAATGATAAATCCGTACGAGAATAATCATAAATTGACACATCTGAGGTATTATTAATACCACTCAAACGCGCTCCCACACCCCAGTCCGCTAAGTAACCTTCTTTGATATGATAAGTCGCCCCAAGCACACCTTGAACTTGGTGTTCGTTACGAGAATGATTGTAAACAGGCTCAACTCCATCATAATCCAATAAACGATAGTTTAGTTCACCGTAAATCATCACATCATCCATCACGGTATAGTAGAGTCCAGAATGCAATGACTTAGATTGATAGGTTTTAAAGTCCTCTTTGGCATTCATTAAAGCCAAGTTTAAACCTACTTTCCCTGCAAAAGTGCTACTAAACTGGTGCAACATTTCTGCACCCAGTCCTGTTCGAACACCCTCTCTATTTTTATTCGCCGCATCATCATAATCTTGCTGCGTAATATCGGCAGTAAAGGTAAACTCATTCACCCCTTCCACCATGGTATAAGAACCATTAAGTCCTTTAAACCAACCTAAATGCGCATTTCCAAGACGGATTGCATCCACTCGTGCCGCTAAAGAAGCGCGCCAATTGGTGCTGGAAATAAAGTCCATACCCGTCGAAAAGGTAATCACATCTAAATTATAGTTACTCTCTTCTGAATAGGCTTTTCGATAAAAATTCAGAGCAGAGACCCACTCTCGCTGTACAGGACGAAGCCCTAAACCAATCGTTCCAGGAATAACGTAAACATGTCGACCCAGTAAGTTAATTGTTCCGTATTTAGATTCTTTAGAAATAGATTCCTCATCTAATAAAAACTCATTGCCATTAATATTGACAAGAGAAGCATCTGGACTGGCATTCACATTATTATCAAACCCAGCACCTAAATCAAATGAACCACTCCAACGATGTCTATTTTTATCCATCGCCTCTTGCTCAGCCGTCACTTGGTCTAAAAACACTTGAATCGTCTCTTTTACAGAATCAGGCGTATTTGGATCAGATAACACAGACTTCGCATAGGTCTGTGCATCCACATAGAGTCTAGCACGGTAAAAAGCGACTGCCAGTTCAAGTTCCGCTCTTTTATACTGAGGCTGAGAAGCAATTAACTGTTCAAGCAACTCTATCGAAGCAAATACATTCCCTTCATCTCGTAATTTAATCGCCTCTAAAAAGCTCTGATTCAACTCTTCAGGCACTTCTATCGCCATCGTCGAAGTTGAAATTCCCGATATTAATAAAGCACTTACAATCCATGCAACCTTTTTCATACGCTTAATCTCCCCTTGCGCCCAACCACAAATAAAATATAAGAATATCATAGCATCAAATAAGCATTTTTACTTGATGATTTTAACCATCAACCACTAAAACTCAATACGTAAAACATGCTTATTACACAAAAGGATACGCTTGACTAAGGATCATTACGATTAACGAAAGTTAATTTTTAACAAACACTTTAATCTAAAAAGCTTTTTAAGCGCTCGGCACGACTTGGATGGCGTAATTTTCGCAACGCTTTTGCCTCAATTTGACGAATCCGCTCACGCGTCACATCAAACTGTTTTCCTACCT
>JALSJT010000030.1 GCA_026989175.1 Thiomicrorhabdus sp.
ATCCCCAGCGAAACCGCCAGTGGTCTGATTGCAGAAGATATGCAGTTTCAGCTCAAAACAGATGAAACGGATCCAACGAATTGATTTACAATAAACGCATGCTAAACAACCTCAGAAAAATACTTACTATTACTGTGTTGTCGGGTAGCTTTACAGCTCTGTCCGCTAGCCCTATAGAAACGCCTAATTCACCCAGCAATGAAATCAAGCAGTTTTGCAAAGAGCTCTCAAATAAACTCGGTACCGTAAAATACCAAGGCTGTTTAACTCTAGGGCTTCAAGTGGCAACCACTCGAAGCGTGGAAGATCGCCCGCTCACCTACCGAGAATATGTCCCTGAAACCATTGAGTCGGTTCCCAAACGACCAAAAGGACGAATCCTCTTTTTAAGCGGTATTCATGGCGATGAGTATTCCAGCATCAGTATCACCTACCTCTGGATGCTGGCGATGCGGAAACACCCCGAAAGCACTGGGCAACACTGGCTGTTTTTACCGCTTGCCAACCCTGACGGGCTCTTAGGTCAAAGACCCTCTACCCGAATGAATGCGCGAGGTGTTGACCTCAACCGAAACTTTCCCTCCCCCGACTGGGAGCAACTGGCACTGCCCTACTGGAAGCATTTCTATCATAAAAACAAACGGCGCTACCCTGGTCCAGAAGCGGCCTCAGAACCCGAAACAAAATGGCTGGTTGAAACCATTGAACGCTTTAAACCCGATGCGATTATTTCAGTACATGCTCCTTACGGTTTAATTGATTACGATGGGCCAGAACACGCTACCCCAGATAATATTGGGGGCTTAGAACATAAAGAGCTAGGGACGTATCCTGGCTCGCTCGGTCGCTATGCTGGAGAATATTTAAACATTCCAGTGCTCACCTTAGAGCTACGCGCGGCAGGCACAATGCCAACCGAGAAAGAGATTTACAATATCTGGCAAGATATTGAAGAGTGGGCTGAGCTAAAATTAAAGCGGAAAGAGACCGACTTTTAAACTCAATAAAAAAGGTTTAAAAAAAGGGGTCAGTGCAAAATTATCTAATTTCACACTGACCCCAATATTTAGTATTTTCTGAGACCTATGCTTTATTGGTACCTGTCTCTCCTTTATGATTATAGGACTCAATCACCAATGCCCAATCGCCATTATCGCCTCGTTGCCAATACTGATGAACCCATTGGTTCTCTCCATCTGTAGGAAAGGTAACGTACAATAAATCTTTCTCTTCAGGATAACGGTAGACACTAACTTTCTCCCAGTCCACGCCAACATAATGGCTATTCAACCAGTTTTTAACTTCTAATAGCACCAAGTCTTTTGATGACTGATTGGTTAACTCGTTTGCATCCTGCCCCTCATCCAAACTGTCCACAATCAAAAACGGCGTTTCAAAGGGTAAATGGAAGGTGGCTAATAACTTTTCCATCGCCTTATTGTTTAACACCACACAGCCTCGACTGGCATTTGGATCTCGAATATAAGTATCCCTCGGCGTGCCATGTAACCAAATACCGCTCCCTGTTCTGCCCTGTTTTAAATCCCAATCATTTGGATAATTGATGGGGAGCGCACCAATGCCATATAGTTCGGAGACTTCGTCATCTGAAAGATGTTCAACAATATGATAAACGCCAAGTGGCGTTCCACGATCGCCCTCTCGCTGCTTTCCTGCACCCGCTCTTCCCATAGAGATGTAATAATTTGCAACCTGTTGCATCTCCCCTTTGGCATCTCGCTCATAAAAATACAGACGGTTTTTAGAGAGATCGACTAATACAAAATTAGGCTGTTCTCCCATTTTAAGAACATAACGCTCAAAGGCACTGTTATTTGGAAAGTCGGACTGTGAAAACTGCCAACGCACTACCGCTTCGTTTTGTAAACGCCCAACCGTTCTTGGGTTTTTTTGGTGTATATGTTCTAAAAGCGATTTTTGTCCCGACTTTAGCGCTAATAAGTCCGCCTTGAGTAACTGAGCCAGCTTATAATTAGGATAGCGCTCACTTAGTGCATCAAAGTCCTCTAATGCCCGTTCAATCGATAAATTTTGAATCGATTTCAAGCCAGACAATAACTGCTTCTCGGCCTCCAAAACATCATCGGCTAAGGCGAAAGTAGATAAACTACAGGCTAACGTAATACTAAGAAGGGGAAGAAATTTTTTAGCTTTTTTCACTAGTCACCACCTCTTGTACAATTTTCCACTGCGAACCGTCTAACTGCCATAAAAGGACTTTATAGACATCATCTTTAAAACTGTTTGATTCATATTTTTGCAAGAAACGCGTTCGAATCAGGTTTTTATCCAGCTGCACCACTTGCACATCATCAAGGTCTATTTTAATAAATTTAGGACGCTTTAAACTACGATGACGACTCTCTTCCCAAACAGAGTAGCGCATGCCATCTTTAGGCACAAACTCTTTGCGGTGGTAAAAGCTAAGATAGTCATTAATGTCTTGATTAGACCACGCTTCACGCCACTGATTCAACAAGCCTTTTACCTCAATAATTTCTTGAGTTTCTGGCTGATATAAAAAAGCCTCTTCTGGGGAAAACTCAGGCAGCTTGATTGAGACATACTCATTTGGAAGCTCCGCTTGCTTAACATCAAAATAGAGGAATTTTCCAGAAGGCGTTGTGAGCGTGGTTTGACTGAAAATCTTTTTATAAGACTTCTGTGCTTCATAGGCGTACAATTGATTTAAGTTCGACAGGGTTGTTGCCACTTGCAGATCCGCTTTTAATGCAGAATCTAACAGTTCCTCTGCCTGAGGATACTGCTTCTGTTTAATGAGCAGTACTGCCAAATTATTCTGTAACGCACGGTTAAGTTCGGGAACTGCAATCTTCTCTTTATTTAACGCACGCCATATTTCATCGGCGCGTTCTAAATCCCCCTTTTGAGCGGCCTCCCAACCCAACTGAAACTGCTCCGCTTGTTTTACCAATGTGGCCAGTTTTTCATCGGCGATACTGACACTTGACGCAAAAATAAAAAATAGGGCAACCACCAAATTACGCGCTACCATTTTTGAGAACCACTGAGTCATTTAACTACTACCCTTTACTTTTTAAACTTATTAGGAGACCTTTACACAAAAGGATGCACGGATAAAAAAGGCTGAAATACGCCTGATTTTCATGCAAAGGTCTCATTAGAAATGATCGAACGCTACGATAAAAGAACCATAAACGTGGTGCATTCTAACGTAAATCACCAATCCCTACCATACTACTTTTCAGTCGTTTAACATCATCTCTAAGCTGTGCCGCCTGTTCAAAATCCAAGGCTTTCGCTGCTTTATACATCTCTTTTTCCAGCTTCTTTAATTTTGCCAACGTTTCAGCATGTGACAACGGTTTCTCATACATGCTTTCAGCAGAATAAGCGCCCTCATTTTCAGCGACTTTTTGATTTCTACCCCCCCGCTTTGGCTTGGTTGAATAAGGCGAGTCTTCTAAAATATCACTGACCTTTTTATTCAAGCCCTGAGGCGTAATGCCTTTTTGTTCGTTATACTCAATTTGCTTGATACGACGACGTTCTGTTTCATCCATTGCAACTTTCATTGAGCGGGTGATTTTATCGGCATACAAAATCGCTTTTCCTTCGACGTTACGGGCCGCACGACCAATGGTTTGAATCAGTGCTCGCTCTGAACGTAAGAAACCCTCTTTATCCGCATCTAAAATAGCGACTAACGCCACTTCTGGAATATCCAGCCCCTCTCGTAACAGGTTAATCCCAATCAATACATCAAACTCACCCAAGCGTAAATCACGAATAATCTCAATACGCTCCACCGTATCAATGTCCGAATGCAAATACCTTACTCGTACTTGATGATCTTCAAAATAGTCGGTTAAGTTTTCCGCCATGCGTTTGGTTAAGGTGGTGACCAAAATACGCTGATCTTTTTTAGCGCGCCATGTAATTTCACCCAATAAATCGTCCACCTGAGTCAGTGCGGGGCGTACTTCAATAATGGGATCCAATAACCCCGTCGGGCGAACCACTTGCTCGACCATCTCAGAACAGTGTTCAGATTCATATTTACCTGGCGTGGCAGAGACAAAAATAGTCTGAGGCATCGCTCGCTCAAACTCTTCAAACATCATCGGGCGATTATCTAAAGCGGAAGGGAGCCGAAAACCATAATTCACCAAATTCTCTTTACGTGAACGATCCCCTTTATACATCCCCCCAATTTGTGGAATCGTGACATGGCTCTCATCAATAACGAGCAGTGCATTTTTTGGAAAGTAGTCCATTAAAGTCGGTGGGGCTTGCCCCGCTTCTCGACCCGATAAATAACGTGAATAGTTTTCAATTCCCTGACAGTAGCCTAGCTCAACCATCATTTCAATGTCCAACTTGGTACGCTCTTCCAGTCGCTGTGCCTCAACCAACTTACTCATAGAACGCAGTTGTTCCAAACGTTCTTTTAATTCCACCTTTACTTTTTCAACCATCTCCATCACCCGCTCTCGTGGCGTCACATAATGAGATTTTGGGTACACGGTGGCACGCGTAGGGCGACTTAACACTTCACCGGTTAACGGATCAAACCAGGCAATGCTTTCCACTTCGTCATCAAACAACTCAATACGTAACGCATACTCTTCTGCCTCGGCAGGAAAAATATCAATCACATCACCTCGAACTCTAAAATTACCACGCCACAACTCCACATCATTGCGGGTATATTGCATAGAGGTCAATCGCGTTAAAATATCACGCTGTGCAATGGTATCGCCCAAACGTATTTGCAAAATCATCTTCAAATACATTTCAGGATCACCCAATCCATAAATGGCCGAAACGGTGGCAATTAGAATCACATCTTGGCGCTCTAATAATGCTTTGGTCGCCGACAACCGTAACTGCTCAATTTGTTCATTCACGGAAGAGTCTTTGGAAATGTAAGTATCAGATGCGGGCACATAGGCCTCGGGCTGATAATAGTCATAATACGAGACAAAATATTCCACCGCATTATTGGGGAAAAACCCTTTCATCTCACCGTATAGCTGTGCGGCTAAGGTTTTATTGTGCGCCAAAATAATGCAAGGTCTTTGCACTTCATTAATCACATTGGCGATGGTAAAGGTTTTACCCGAACCCGTGACCCCCAACAAGGTTTGATACGCCTCTCCATCCTGCAAGCCCTCCACCAACTTGGCAATTGCAGACGGTTGATCACCGTTCGGGGAGTACTGAGAAACCAGTTGAAACGCTTTTGCCACAATTATTCCTTTAAACAGAGAGCTAAAATCCAGTAGAATAGAGTCATTATTTTAATCGCATGCCAATACGAAAACACTCCCCCATCCACTTG